>CAJXAC010000078.1 GCA_913050035.1 uncultured Gammaproteobacteria bacterium
ACAGACGTAACTGTGGATAGAGTTATTTTCCATGAGCGGCGCGCTAAAGCAGTGGAGGTCTTGGTGAAAGGCCAACGCCAGACCCTTACCGCAAGAAAAGAGATTATTCTCAGCGCCGGCGCGTTGAATTCTCCGCAGATACTTTTGCGTAGCGGTGTTGGTCCTTGGAGCGAATTACAGGCCCACGGTATAGAGGTTGTGCATCAGCTGCCTGGGGTTGGCGAGAATTTACAAGACCATATCGGTGTGGTGAGTCAATTTGCCTGCACTCAACCTATAACCCTGCATCGTTCTGCGAGTTCATTGCGTACCTTGCTTGCCGGTCTGCAGTATTTGTTTCAGGGTCGCGGTGATGCGTCGTATCCGCCGACGGCTGGTGGTGCATTTCTTCGCTCTCACCCAGATAAGCCATTGCCGGATATGCAAATTCATTACGTTTCTGCTGCCATGCAGGACGTTCATGGTCGCGAGGGAGTAGCCAGCGACCACGGTTTTTCCAGTATCGTTTACGCATGTCGCCCCCAGAGCCGTGGACGTATAGGTTTACGTAGTGCCGAGGTAACAGATGCGCCAGCGATTTACCCTAATTACTTCTCTGTTGAGCAAGATCTGATTGATACTCGCAACGGTTTCAGAGAAACCCGCCGGGTATTCCAGCAGCCGGCTTTCGACCCTTACCGTGGCGCGCAGTTAAAGCCTGGGCCGGATGTAAACGTGGATGATGATGCCGAGCTTGATGAGTGGATTAAGGCAACTGGCGAGACCCTGTATCACCCGGTAGGCACCTGCAAAATGGGTAATGATCCGCAGGCCGTGACTAATGAACACGGCCAGGTGCACGGTGTGCAGGGGTTGCGGGTTGTTGATGCGTCGTTGATGCCAACGCTGATTGCTGGCAATACCAATGCGCCGACGATCATGTTGGCGGAAAAAATCTCGGATCATATTTTAGGTAAAGCGCCGTTGCCGCCGTCGTCGTCAGTTGCGGCCAAGTCGCACGCATGAAAAAACGCAATTCGAGACTGGTCTATTCCACCGAACATGGTCGGATTAAGCCGACAGACGAAACGGTGGCAGCTTCGCTGCCTGCTGATGGCGTGGTAAGGATTCAACGCGAAACTAAGGGCCGCGGTGGTAAGGCCGTTTGTGTAATCAGTGGCATCGCCGCAGACGAACTTAAGTCTATCTGTAAATTGCTGAAAGCACGCTGTGGTAGCGGTGGCGCCGTCAAAGAGCAGCGTATAGAAATACAGGGCGACCACCGCGAGGTCATTAAAACCATACTGGAGGCGCGGGGGCTAACCGTTAAGCTTGCTGGCGGCTAGCCTGCGGGCCTAAGGCCATTACCACAGATCGTATTTTTGCAGCTCAGCCCGTCCAACCACCATGTGGTGAACTTCATCGGGCCCGTCTGCGAAGCGCAGGTGCCTGAGATCCGTGTACATGGAGGCCAGAGGCGTCCATTGGGAGATCCCTGTGGCCCCATGGATCTGGATCGCCTGATCAATAATCTGACAGACCTTTTCCGGCACCATTGCTTTAACCGCGCTGACATAGACTCGAGCTTCTTTATTGCCGAGCACATCCATGGCTTTTGCGGCTTGCAGTACCGCAAGGCGCATGGCGTTAATTTCGATGCGCGCCCGGGAGATCACCTCAACGTTTTTGCCCAATTTTGCGATAGGTTTGCCGAATGCGACCCGGGTTCCCGCGCGTTTGACCATCAGTTCCAGAGCCTTTTCAGCTTTACCAATAGAGCGCATACAGTGATGGATGCGCCCAGGTCCCAAGCGCACCTGAGAGATCTCAAAGCCCCGGCCTTCGCCCAGTAGGATGTTTTCTTTGGGCACCCGGACGTCGGTAAATTTGATATGCATATGCCCGCGTGGCGCATGATCTTGGCCAAATACCTGCATACCCTCGAGAATTTCCACTCCTGGTGTGTTGGTGGGGACCAATATTTGCGATTGCTGGCGATTTGGCGCAGCGTCAGGGCTGGTTTTGACCATGGTGATCATTATCTTGCAGCGTGGGTCTCCGGCGCCTGAGATGTAGTACTTTTCGCCATTAATCACCCACTCGTCGCCATCGAGAACGGCTTGAGTGCTGATATTTTTTGCATCGGACGACGGCAACGCCGGCTCAGTCATGGCATAAGCTGAGCGAATTTCACCGTTTAATAGCGGCTCTAGCCATTGTTTTTTCTGTTCTGGCGTACCGACCCGCTCCAGTACCTCCATATTGCCGGTATCCGGCGCACTACAGTTCAGTGACTCTGAAGCCAGCGGCGATTTACCCAACTCTGCGGCAATATAGGCGTAATCAAGGTTGCTTAGTCCTTCGCCAGTTTCCGCATCAGGAAGAAAGAAGTTCCATAAGCCGGCATCCTTTGCTGCGCTTTTAGCGCCCTCAAGAAGTTCCAGTTGCCTAGGATGCCAAGACCAGCGGTCGGTTTTTTCTGCATCGAGGGCATAGAACTCCTCGGTAATAGGCTCTACATTTTTAGCAATGTGGTTTTTTACCGCTGCCATTAATGGTTGAGCCTCGTCGGACATGGCCAGTTCGTAAAGATCGCTATCCGTTGCAGACATAATTCCCCCTGTTTGTTGTTGAGCCGATGATTCAAAGCTGCGAAAGTTTGTAACAAGGACGCGGAATTCCAGCAACCGTAATTTCAAAGTTTCGAGTCGAATTTTAGTCGCTAAACCAGAATCAACGGTAAAGAGCCGCAGGTAGTTATCTTTTTGGGGGACACATGAGCAGATTAGAGGGAAGAGTAGCAGTCGTTAGTGGGGGCGCTTCCGGCATTGGTCGGGCAAGTGCGATGGGTTTGGCTGCCGAAGGCGCGCGGGTGGTTGTCGCGGATATCGACAGTGACTTAGGTCTGCAAACTTGTAGCGACATAGAGAACATGGGGGGCGAGGCCACTTTTCAGACTCTTGATGTGACAGATGAAGAACAGTGGCGAGCTTGTATAGCCGCTACCCAAGCGAGCTATGGCGGTCTAAACATTTTGGTAAACAATGCGGGTATCGCTGTGGGCGGCAGCATTTTGACGATGAGTCTTGAGGATTGGCAGCGCCAACAAGCGATTAATCTAGATGGGGTCTTTCTTGGAATTAAGCATGGCATTCCTGCCATGATCGACAGCGGTAACGGCTCGGTGATCAATATCTCCTCTGTCGCTGGGATTAAAGGGTCGGCTAATCTTGCCGCCTATAATGCTACGAAGGGCGGTGTACGACTGCTAACCAAGGGGGTTGCTCGAGAATGTGCGGCGAACCGCTGGCCGGTGCGCGTCAACTCGGTACATCCTGGGGTAATTGAAACGCCAATTTGGGACAAGATGAATCCTGAACTTCTAGAGTCGGGTATGAATACTATGGATTTAGAAACTATGGCCGAACAAGCGGTACCCACAGGTCAGTTGGGCAAGCCACTGGATATTGCGAATGGTGTGGTTTTTCTGGCCAGTGATGAATCCAGCTATATGACCGGCACAGAACTGATTATTGATGGAGGTTTGTGTGCTTAGGCGCATTCTCGTTTATTTGGTATTGGTTGGGGCAGTGGCTCCAGTCTATGCCAAAGCACCGGTCTCTGAGCTGCAAGAGATCGTTCGCAGCGCCTTCGCCAACGTGGAGTCGGATGTTCAGCGTCACTGGCGTTTTGCCGAAGTCTCGAACGATGGAGAAGTAGAACGATTTGCCAACTTTGATCCGACACGCCCCGAAGCAGAGCACTGGCAACTACTTGCCATTGATGGCGAGGTGCCAAGTCCTGAGCAACAGGAGGAGTTTCGTAAACAAAAGCGTGAGCAGCGCGAGCGCGAAGCCAAACGCAATGGTGACGAGACTGCCGATCCCCTAGACTCCATAGACATGACCTCGTTACAGCTGGTGACTGAAAGCGCTAACGGTTGGGATATCGCTTTTCAGCCCAAGGGGACCGGCCAGAGTGAGAAAATGATGTCGAAAATGCGCGGGGCACTGCGTATCAGCAAGCCCCAGTTGTGCGTTGAGTTGCTGGAAATTACCAGCCCTGGTCCGATCAAACCCCAAATTGGCGTGAAAGTAGAGCGCTTTCTCAGTCGCTTTGAATTTGCTCCTATAGCTCAGGGCGCTGATCGCTGCGGGCGGATACTGCCAACGGCTATGCAGTTTGAAATATCCATGCGGGCCTTCGGTGTAATGGCCGTTGATCGAGCAATGAGCGCAAAGTACAGCGACTACGAGTCGGTAACGACCTCAGATTAAGACTCGGCATCCAGAGACTTGCGGCGTAAGCGGCGCATGCCTATCAGCCATCGATCCACGTCGTCGCCTTTGCGCCGGACATATTCCTCTACCTCCGGGTGGGGGAGCACGTAAAAGCGCTCTTCGCGCATGGTTTCTACTACGACCTCCGCTAATTGCTCAGCTTCGATAATGCCGTCTGTCATGCCATCGCCTAAATTTTTCGGCCCCATGGCGGTATTAACACCTTGAGGGCACAGCACCGAGACCTTTATGCCGTCGTCGGCATGGGTGATTGCGAGGAACTCAGCTAACTTTACGGCTGCGGCCTTGGTAACTGTATAGGGACCGGAATTAATTGCCGCAAGCAAGCCAGCTGCTGATGCGGTGTTTAACAAGTAACCGGATCCGCGCTCAAGCATGCCGGGTAATACCGCTCGTGCCGCATACATGTGGGACATAACATGCAGCTCCCACTGTTTTTGCCATACATCGTTGGCGGCGTCGGTGAGTACGCCTGCGGCACCGGCGCCCGCATTCGAGCAAAATACGTCTATTTGACCGTGTTTTGCGATTGTACTTTCGGCTAAAGCGCTGATGGCTGCTTCGCTGGTTACGTCGCAGGCCTGACCTGAGCAAAGCTGCCCGCTGGGATCGATACTTGAGGCAGCTTCAGTGACCGCCTGCTCATCCAGATCAGCTAGCACAACTGCCTTGGCGCCTTCGCGCAAAAACGCGGCGCCCATAGCTTTACCGATACCGCCACTACCGCCAGTAATAATTGCCACTTTATCGTCAAGTTCCATGCGTCCTCCTACTCCATTGATGAAATTTGCTGCCGTTTTACCCTACTAGTGTACAAAGCAAATAAGCTAAGAATAATCAGGTTGACCCAACCCACAATCATTGCGAAGGCGAAAGACCACTCGTAGTCACCGCGTAAGTCAAAAAATACGCCGCCAAGATATCCTCCAAGCCCCATGCCCAGCCAGCCGAAAAATGCGGTTATGCCCATAGCCCGGGCGGCAAATCCTGCGGATACCATGGTTCTGGCACAGACGAGTATCGTCGACATCACCCCGGAGTAGGTAAACCCGAAAAAGATTGCTAATACATAAAGCCCAGGACCGTACGCCACGTGAGGGAACCAAACCACTGAGATGGTTTGTCCTAGCGACATAAGCATATAGGCCGGCAGCGCGCCAATGGTATCGCCGAGCTTGCCGCCGAGTACTCGCCCAAATGCGCCACTGAACATCAGCACCATCAATACCTGAGTTGCAGAGTTGAGGCTAATGCCGCGGTCGGTGAGTAGTGGCACCAGATGGACGATAGGTACAGACATGCAAACACAACAGAAAATAATCGCGGCACTGATCCAGGCTACGGCGACTTTTTCGTCGACGATAAAATTTTGCTCTTCCTCCATCGCTGTGCCGAGATTTTGCCGAGTAGGCGATTCGCGAATTAAAAATGCGATGGGAAAGGCAATGCAGAAATATACAACGGCAATGATCAAATAAGCAGACTGCCAACCGTAGGCGCTGATGGCGAGACCGGCACACAGTGGCATGACGCCCTGACCTACCGCGCCGCCTGCGGCTGTAATGCCCAACGCTAACCCTGGCTGTTGGCGAAACCAGAACCCGACGTTGGCATATAGGGGTGAGGTTAAGATCGCATTACCGAATGCGCCAAACAAAAAATACAAGCCATAGAATTGATAAATGTTCTGATTCTTGCTTAGAAAAGACAGGCTCAGTGTCATGGCGATGGCACCAATAAAACCGAAATAGCGACTGCCAAAACGATCTGCAATCTGACCCCAAAGCATACCAAACAGTGCCGAAGAGAAAGAAACCACGGTGTAACCAAAGGCGGTATCACCGCGGCTCCATCCAAATTCGGCAGATAATGGCTTTAAAAACACTGATATAGATCCAAGGGCACCAAAGGACAGTGCGCTTAATACGAAAACAGCGAATACCATGACCCACCCATAAGTTGGGTCACGCTCAGGTACCGTTGAAAAGCTGTCTTTCATAGCTGCAGAGTTACTGTTCGCGCATGTAGCGAATCTCACCACCAACTAGGGTGTAGTCCACCTGAATGTTCGCCAGTTCTGCGTCTGGTGCGGTAAGCAAATTATCGGAAAGAACAGCAAGATCCGCTAGTTTGCCAATCTCCAAAGAGCCTTTGATGTTTTCTTCAAAGGCAGAGTAGGCATTCCCTAGGGTATAGCTACGCAAAGCCTCTAGTCGGGTCATGCCTTGCTCTGGGAAAAACGCCTTGCCGTTGTTCATAATCCGCGTCACTGAAGCGGCATAGGAAGCAAAGGGGTTAATGTCTTCTACCGGCGCATCAGTACCATTGTTTATTCTTACCCCAGCATCCAGCAGGTCGCGCCATCGATAACTGGTTCGAGCGGTCCGCTTGGGTCCAAGACGGGTGCTGATCCATGGACCGTCAGATGTGCAGTGCACACCTTGAATCGCCGCAATGACGCCAAGATCAGCGAAGCGCTGAATGTCGCCGGGATGAATGTGCTGAGCGTGTTCGATACGCCATCTTAGGTTGGGACCATTAGTGTCAGTGCTTTGCCACACCCGCTCATATAGATCTAAGACCTCGCGATTAGCGCGGGTGCCGATGGCATGGGTGTTGACTTGGAAGCCGTTTGCAATAGCAATTGCCGCAGTGGTCTCGATCTCCTCAACTGTCTCTAGCACCAAGCCGCGACTGTTCGGCAAGTCCTCATAGGGTTCCAGTAACCAGGCACCATGCGCCCCCAAAGCGCCATCTATTTGCCGCTTGATAGAGCGCACAGTAAGGAAGTCGTTAGCCTCTGACGGCATATAGTAGTCTGGTAGGCGATTGGCGAGTTCTTCATTACTTTCGCCTCGTACCATTACATAAAGGCGAACGGGCAGCTGTTGGCTCGACTCTAAACTGCGGAAAAAATCGATTTCCTCAAAACTTGCGCCCGCGTCGTGAAAAGAGGTGATGCCGTGAGCTAACGCGAGATTGCCGGCGAGTTGGACCTGCTGCAGCAGATTTTGCTGTATTTTTTCTGGTGTTTGCAGAGCCATATGGTCGCCGATGCTCCGCTCAACCAGATCTTGAGCATTTTCTCTTAGCAGACCGGTGGCCCGACCGTCCGCAGCGCGAACAATGGTTCCGCCCTCTGGATCAGGCGTGCTGTCGACAATTTCTGCGGCAGCTAGAGCCGCGTCATTGGCGAAAGCGGCGTGGCCGCTGGCATGCCCCAGATAAACCGGATTATCTGGCGCAACCGCATTGAGCGGGCTATTAATCGGCACGCCATCAACCGCGGCGAGATCTTCAGGCAACCATTTATCTTGATGCCAGCCGCGCCCGAAAATCCACGCGCCCGGCTCTGCACTGTCGGCTGCAGCAGCCACTTGACTGACGATTTCACTGAAGGTCTGTGCTTGGGTCAGATCGAGAATCTGTTGCGCGCGCCCTAGGCTCAGAAAATGTCCGTGTCCTTCAATCAGACCGGGAATGACTGTACGACCCTGAAGGTCGATTACTTGGGTGTCGGGGCCGATGCGGCTTTGCACTGCTTCGGTGCTACCAAGGGCCTGAATAATTCCCTGATGGAGGGCAATCGCCTCGTATTGGGTGTTATCCGCGTCGACGCTAACAACAATGCCATTTTGTAGAACCAAATCGGCTGGCGTGACGCTGCGTGTATCAGCTTCTTCGCTGGGTTGGGTGCAGCCATGCAAGAACAGCCATGACAGCAGTAGGGTTAAGCGCAATCCCGATAGACGAAATTTGTATGTGTTACCTATCTGGGTGAGCACAGTCTTTTCCTCCTCGCCATAAACTGTCCAGCACAGACTACGATATTGGTGGCGCGGAGTTAAATGCCTGATTTCTGTTTGCTGTGTCTTTTACTACCGATAAGCGGGAAATTTTACAGCGAGCAGTTACATTGCCCGTATCTGCAAGAGGTGGTAGATCATTTGCATATCCGAGCCGCGTATTAGATAGGCTTTCAATCGAAGGGGAAACGACCGAAACCAGAGTCTTGTAAACGAGTATTGACGATGCTGCTAAAGGCGGAACCGAAGGTGTACTCCAAACTCAGGCCGAATTTGGTTTTCGAGTCTGTATCTAGCGCTGATGATCCCAGGAGAATATCTGACGTCGATGCATTGGTGTTTGCCAAATAGATTTGATCTTTAACCAGGGCACTTTCGCCCCAGAGTCTGACTGACAGCCCTCTGGCGAGTCGATAGCGCAAATAGCCGTCTAGCGTTACTCGATACAGCGACGGGTCGTCCATCATCATCGCGCTGTAAAGGCCCACGGATAAATTGCCCCAGGGCTGCTCGAAATCAAAGTCGGCAAACGCCCCATGGTTGCCCAGAGTTTCTTCTTCAAGACCGAAAATTGTTACTTGATCGTATCGAAACTGATTAATGCCGACGTAATAGCCGAAGGTCAGCGCCTTTTCAGCAGACAGAGAATAGGGGAATAGATTGTATTCAGTCGCCACGGCTAAACGATTACCGCGATCGATGTTATTGAAACTGGATTGGCCGCTGGTAAAGGCCAAACCAACACTCCACTTTGGACTCAGTGACTTGATGACCTGAGAACTGAGATATTGGTTTACGGTTTCGTCAACAAGGGTAGACCCATCGTCCAGCTCGAAGGTGCGAGTTTTCTTGCGCTGACCCACCCCAAACCCCAGCCGCCAGTCGTCGGTTACGCGGCTGCTGGAAAAGTTTCCCCAATGTTCTTCTTCTTCCCGGCTATCCTCTTTCTCCATCTTGCCGCCGATCTCGCTGCGAAAAACCCAGCCATTCCAGGGATCTTTTTCGACGCGAGCTTGTGGCGCATTTTTTTGTTCGATTGCATCGAAAGAGACCGACAGTGAATCCGCCAGATTTGTTGTTAGCAAGTAGGGCGTAAGGCCAAGCTTCAATTTCTCGAGAACACCGCGCCTGACTTGGTCTTTAGTGTCTGTATTTAATGACGCTGAGCTCAGTTGATAATCGCTGGCCTGTGGCTTTTCTGAGCTGTAAAAAATTAGTTCGTGCAGTCGTCCGCCGGCTGTTCTCTGACGTGTGACTATTACGTGTACCGAGCTGTCTTTTCGATCGCGAACGAAATCGATAAAAGGCAGCTCGCGTTTAATGAACTCACGGTCGCAGCTACCTTTCTTGCAATCGAGAAATACAGATAAAGAAGCGTAGGTGGGCGCGGGCATCCAAAGGGCGGGCAAAATTGCTGCTGCAGCTATGCGCTTGAGCACTCTTGAAGCCCGAAAAGAGGAAAATAGCTCGACCAATCGGTCCTTCAATTTTTTTATGCTCCGCCAAAAGCGCAGCAGAATATCAGGCTTATTAGGCGATCAAAAGCCCACATATGGGTTTGCAGCAAAACAACCAAACGCGTTAATTTACGGTGTACAAAAATCTGTAGTCGGGGAAAGCAATGACGATTCCTACAGAGTTTACGGCTGCGCACATACAAGCAAATGCCGATTCTTCAGAGTATTTGTTTCGCGAGTTTTTACGCAGCGGCGAACCGTTCAAATCCATGCTGGCGAATAACCCCTGGCTCGAGCCGCCGAATTTAAAGCGCCCATTGCAGTGGGGGCAGGGGCAATACTGGGATACCACGGTAGCGCGTAAACATCCGTACTGGAAAGAAGTGGCGTTACCTCAACCAACCAAGAACATTATCCAATTGCGTGCCGATTTTCTGCAGTGGGGGTACTGCTTAATCGAGGACGCTCTCTCCACTGAACAGTGTCAGGCCTTTCTGGCCCGCTTGTTGGAACAAGCGGAGGGAGAACGACAAGCGGGCATTGATCAACAAACGCCAACAGGGCAGTACATTAATACCCTGATCAACAAGGGGCCAATGTTTGCAGGCTGCATAGAGCAAGATCCGCAGTTTGTTCAGGCAGGGCCGCTTATTGAGCAGCTGCTTGATGAAAGCCTCGGTAAAGGCTGGATTTGCCATAGTTTCTTGGCTAATGGCGCTGATCCGGGACGTTACCCCCAAGGTTTACACATTGATCAAGGCCCATTATTGCCATGGATGACCGCCGAAGCCCCGGCCTTGGTTAACACCATGTACATCCCCCAAGAGGTGAACGAGGAAAATGGCGGCACCCTGATTATTCCAGGCTCTCATCGGGCACTGATAGAGGCTGGGAGTGGTGGAAGCATAAGTGAACTGCCACCCACCGTTAACCTGGAGGCCAAGGCTGGCACGATTATGCTGTTCGATGGCCGCCTGCTGCACGGTACTGGGGTTAACCGATCCTCCAAACCAAGGTTTGTTGCCACCATGAGCAACGTAAAGCCCTGGATGCGCACTCAGGAGAATTGGGTGTTATCAGTGGCACCCGACGTGCTCGCTGCAGCAAGTCCGAAACTCTGTCACAGGCTTGGCCTTCAGGCGTTAACTTATGGTGCGACAGTTGAAGGCTTTGGCTTAGGCGCGCGGGGTCGTGAGGGCGAGCACTGGGGCGATATTCGCCCGTTTCGCCAAGCTCAAGATGCTGGCGCATACAAACGGGTTCGGGCATTGCCTGATAGCGACTCTGATCAAGAGCCTTATACCCTCGGCGTAATCACTGAACAGGCAACGCGCAGTTCTTGAATTTGAATTGCTCAGATCAGCTGGGTCTGGGCCATCCTTCTTTGTAACCAGAAATAATAGAGCCTCCGGGAGGGCTTAGGGTCTCTCAGTCGGTTCTACTAAAAAATCCCATTGTTACTAAAAGTAGGACCTGGTAAAGCGAATCGAAAGCGCAACGGCAATTTCACTCTATGTATACTTTTGATATACATAAGCCTATATTTGAGAGTTCGAAGTCGTATAACCCCTTGAAAAAAGGAGGAACAATCCGTGAAATTTAAATTACTTTACGCTGCACTAGTCGCAACCGTCCTTACAGCCTGTGGAGGAGGCGGAGGCGGATCGAGTGATTCCGGCGGTGGAGGCGGCGGCGGTGGCGGTACCACAACGCCTGCGAATAATGCTCCTGCTTTTTCTAGTTCTGATGCCGCTTCAGTGGCCGAAGGAGCAACAACAGTCATAACAGTTGAGGCCTCGGACGAAGACTCGGGTGACACGTTGACCTACAGCTTGTCGGGTGACGACGCGGCCTTATTTGCATTGAGTGACACCAACGTGCTCTCTTTTCTTGCGGCGCCAGATTATGAGGCACCAGGTGATGTCGGAGCAGATAATGTCTACAACGTCGTTATCACCGTCAGCGATGGTACTGATGACGTGACACAGAACCTGGCAATTACGGTTACGGACGTAGCTTCACCTGCCTTTACGAGCGCGTCAACGCTAAGCGTACTCGAGGGTGGAACCAGCGCCCTGACTGTCACAGGTGGAGGGTCAATCGCGTTAACGGGCGGTGCGGACCTAGCCAAGTTCACCCTTTCGTCAGCTAACGTCCTTACATTTAATGTGGCAACGGACTTCGAAACGCCCGGTGACAGCGGAGCGGACAATGTTTACAACCTAACGTTCACCGCCACGGAAGGAACCGAAACCTCGACACTGGATCTGGCGATAACGGTCACGGATGCCTTCGAGGGCCGGGTGATTGATGGCCCGGTATCTGGGGCGACAGTATTCATCGACGTTAACGGTAACTACACCCAAGACGCTGATGAACTCAGTGGTACGACCGATACTAACGGCTTGTTTTTTGTCGAGAAAGGTGGCGTGACCATCAGCTCGGCGTCGAAGCTTATTTCTGTTGGTGGTACGGACACCACAACAAATAAAGCACTGCCAGATTTGGCTTTAGTTTCTGATGTCCCAACCGCGGCCACCGCCTCTGCCTATATCACGCCGATCTCGACGATTATCGCCGCAGCGGCCACTCCGGCGGCTAAAGTTGAGGTTTTGACATCTTTGGGTATTTCTGCGGCTGACCTAGGAGCCGATGCCAGTGATGCCGCAGCGATCGTTGAGGCATTTATCGCTAAAGACGTATGGGCTGGATCAGTGGCTGGCGATGCTGTCTCACAGGCCATTCAGACGAAAAATGTGCAAATGACCGAAGTGCTCGTATCCGCGGTGAATGTTGCTGATACGTCGGACGCGTCAACCGCTGTTGCGCGTGCGGTAGCAATGACTAAATCATTCGCAGAGGGCCTGGTTAGTCAGGCAGCTTCCGGCCAGAAGATTATGAACACAGAAACCGCGGCGGATGGCACGGTCACTTTCAAGGTCGTTGATAACGTCGTTTCAAACGCCTTAGTCGCAGCGGTTCAAACCTATACAGCTATAGCGACCATTACGGATACGACATTGGACACTTTGGTTGCTAATGCCGACGCACTGGAGACCTTCGCAGACGATTTAACCTCGGTTATTACCCAGGTGACGGATCAGCTGAATTTTGCTGACGTGACTGACCAGAGCGTCGTCTCGGTGATAAGTGCTGCGAAGGAGA
>CAJXAC010000079.1 GCA_913050035.1 uncultured Gammaproteobacteria bacterium
AAAAAGAGATTCGGCGCACTTCGTCGAGCATTGCGCCGCGAATTCGGGTTTTAGCGAACAGCTCAAAATTTATACCGCGGCTTTGATCGAAGGCTGCTTTCGCTTGAAGCAAGCCCTCCATACCGGCTTGGACTAGGTCGTCGGTAGAAATGTTGCTGGGAAGACGTGAGCGCAGGTGATAGGCGACACGCTTGACCATTGTGTACTGGTTAGTAACAGAGCTGTCGACATCCAACAGCTGTTTTTTGTAGGCGTCTATATCGGCCATTACATTTACTACTTACTCGTCTTTGTCCAATCCTATTACTCTGGAGCAGCCTTTGCCAATGCCTCAGCAAGGGCCGTGAAATTTTTCGCCGACTTGCTGTGGCTATGATTGGTAAAAATATTCTCGCGCTGGCGTGTCGCCAAAGTTAATACGTTATCCTCTTCGATCGAGTGGATGTAGTTCACGGGTTCTTCTAAGAATCGCATGCATACGCCATTCATTTTATTAAACAGCTGCCGCCCAGCTTCCTGGGTTGGGACTCGGTTTGGAACCACAAACAGATCGTGCATACGCTGTTCTTTGCTTTGTAATTTAATCAGGCCGTAGGCATCGGCGATTGATGCTGGTTCGTCCTGAAGAATCACTAAGCGCCGCCCGCATGCGCGCATAAAGGTTAAATTAGACTCAGACAGCCCTGCGGCGGCATCTACCACTATGATGTCGAGGTCGCTGTGTTCATTAAATATGCTTTGAATTAAAGATTGGGCCGTCAGCGCGTTGATATTAGCAAGCTCTGCGTTGCCCGAAGCTCCGGGGATAAGAATCAAGCCGTCTTCGTGATTGATTGAAACCTCGCTCACGGTCTTGTTACCGGCTATCACATCGCTGAGGTTGTATGGCGCGTTAAGTCCAAGTAGTAATTGCGCATTCGCCAGGCCCAAATCTGCATCCAGTAATGCGACCCGTTTGCCTAGCTTTACCAGTGCCAGTGCCAAGTTTACGGAGATGGTGGTCTTGCCAACTCCGCCCTTGCCGCTGGCCACACCAATGACTTGGGTTTGTCTTTCATGGTCGGACATATCGGGTCCTGCGATTCTTTAGGTGTAGTTTAGCGCGAGTCTGGTCATCTAGCGGACTATTCTGCGCCAGACGCTGATGTCATGTTGTTGCTCACCGCAATAATTTGCGCCTGCGCTTGGGACAAGGCGTTAATTAATGGGCTGATATCATCCGCGAGATCAGTGCGGGTGATAATTGTAGATTGCAACAGTGTCGTATCTGCGGCCTGGTAGCTGTTAACGGCTTGGGGTGAAAAATCCGCTCCGATGCAGCAGTGGACGGTGGCCTGCACCGAGCCTGTGAGCTCTTGAATGTCGCTCAGTTGTTCTGCGCATGTATCAATCAACACCGTGTGTTGTTGTCCCAATTGCGTCACTAGGCGTTGCAGATTGGCTATGCCGACGGCTTGGGCGCATGGCATAGCGTATCGCTGACTGATTTTTGCCAGTTTTAACCAGTGCTCCAAAGCATTGTCCGAATTTGTCTCATCGCTACTAAACGCAATTAAGGCGAAAGGTTTTTCTGAGTCGCCGGCATTTTGCGTCGTGGCGAGTAAATTTTCGATGCAGGTGGTTTTGCCTACGCCGGGCCGGCCTATAAATAACTGTGCGCCTTCCCAGCTGCGCTGCTCGGACATCGGTTTTGTGCGCAGGCTGCCATATTGTTGCCGCAAAGCCCGCGCGCAGAGCGAGGCTGCGGTGTCGTCGGCCGTTTGCGGCTGCAACTCATGAGGATTGGCGTCTACGTGTGCAGCCACGGATTCCCGCAATTCCAGCAGTTCCTGTTGGATGGTTGCCACTAAGTTCGCTAGTCCCGGATCGCTGGCCGCTGGTTTGTTGTCAATAACGGTGCTAAGACTTGCTGAAAAAGGTGCTTTTTGTTCTTTGCTGGCAGCTGTTGGTGCCACCGTCGCAAGATCTTCCTCAAACGTTGCATTGTCTGGTTGCAGATCTACTGCGCAAATAACCTCGGTCTTGGTGCCGATTTTGTTGGTCGAGACAATAAGCGCATGCTCGCCGTAAGTTGTGCGCACGTTTTGCAGCGCACTCTTAGAATCTTCGGCGATCAATCTTTTAAGTTCCATGTCTGGTCCTCGGTTATCGGGTTAAACCACCGGTTGTTCGGCGTTTTCTCCGGTTCGATTAATTGAAATAGTGGAGATCACACGAATGGCCTGATCTTCTGGAATTTCCACATACGACATGACCGTTAGATCTTTTGTCACGCGTCGTAATAAGCGCGCCAGCCATGGTCGTATCAAAGGTGAAACGACAATGACAGCGGGCATTTCTTGGTCTTCAAGTTGTTGTACGGACTCGCGTACCGATTGAAACAGGCCATCGGCCAGGTTCGGTTCCAGCGCAATGTCGTCGGTGTTTTCGCTGCGTCCGACCAACTCATTCAGTAGTTGCTCGAGGTCTGGCTCTAAAGTCATGACCGGCAGTGTTTCATCGCCGCCAATCAATTGCTGCACAATTAGGCGGCCCAATTTCGGTCGCACAGCGGCCGTTAATGCTTGGGGGTTTGTGGTACGAGAAATCTCGCTGGCGAGTGTTTCGAGAATCGTGCGCATGTCTCGCAGCGGTACCGACTCATGCAGCAGGTTTTGCAAGATCTGCACGACAGCGCCCAAAGACAGCTTTTCTGGCACTAAGTCTTCAATCAACTTAGGCGATGTTTGTTCAATGCGGTCGAGCAACTCTTGAGCGACATCAAAGGTCATGAGCTCAGCCGCGTTATTTTGGATAACGGCATTTAAGTGCGTTGCAATAACGGTCCCAGGGTCTACTACGGTATAACCGCTGGCTTGGGCATATTCGCGGTCCGCAGGGTCGATCCATACAGCATCGAGTCCGAAAGCCGGTTCTTTGGCCGGGGTTCCCTCAATCTGGGTGAGTACGTTGCCGGGATTAATGGCCATTTCGCGTCCTGATTCGATGGTGCCGGATCCGCGGATAGAGCCGTTGATAATGATGCTGTAACTGTCAGGTGCGTTGTCCAGATTGTCGCGAATGCGAATAGACGGCAGCAAAAAGCCCATTTCAGCAGATAATTTCTTACGAATGCCTTTGATTCGATTGAGCAAGCGGCCGCCGTTGGCCTCGTCAACCATTGGTATAAGGCCGTAACCCAATTCCAGGCTGACCACATCTACCTGAGCGGCATCATCCCAGTCCACTTCATTCGGGTCTTTGGCGGTAGGCGCGCCGTTTGGATCTGTTGGTGGTGCCTCAATGGCACTTTCCTCGCGCTCGGCGTCGAAAGCCAGTTTCCGCTGGGACATATAGCCAAGGCCCATGGCGCAGGAGCCTAATATTAAAAACACTAAATTCGGCATGCCTGGAATGAGGCCGAGCAGAATAAGGATAGATCCAGCAATATAAAATGCTGCCGGGTTGGCCAGCTGATTGGCCGCCTGCTCGGGTGCAGACTCGGTAGTTGTTACCCGGGTGACAATCAGTGCGGTAGACAGGGACAAAATAAGAGCGGGGATCTGTGCGACTAGGCCATCGCCAATAGTCAGCAGCACGTAAGCCTTGGTTGCCTGATCGAACGACAGGTCGTATTGCAGCAAGCCAATAGATACGCCACCAATCAGGTTGATAAGCAGAATCAGGATTCCCGCAACAGCGTCGCCGCGCACGAATTTTGAAGCACCGTCCATGGTGCCGTAGAAGTCTGATTCTTGAGAGACCAATGCGCGTCGCGCTTTCGCCTCATCTTGATCAATAATCCCGGCGTTTAAATCAGCGTCAATCGCCATTTGCCGTCCCGGCATGGCATCCAGGGTAAAACGGGCCGCGACCTCTGAGGAGCGTCCGGCACCCTTGGTAATCACGATAAAGTTAATGATCATAAGAATGGCGAACACAATGAAACCGACTACGTAGTTACCGCCGATTACAAATGCCCCAAAGGCTTCGATCACCTTTCCTGCAGCATCACCACCCGTATGCCCTTCAAGCAGAACAACCCGGGTTGAAGCGACGTTTAAGCCGAGCCGCAGCATGGTAGAAAATAAAATAACGGTGGGAAAAGAAGAAAACTCCATAGGTGTGGCAGTGTTAATCGCCACCATGATGACCAATAGCGCCAGTAAAATGTTCAGGGTAAACAGCACGTCTAGCATCACCGCTGGCAGCGGCAGAATAAGCATGGTCAGAATCAACAAAATAACCGCAGGTACGGCCAATGATGACGGCCGAAAGCCCTCGGTGAACTGTCGAAGATCTGACAATGTAAAAGCGTTGGCTGCCATTTTCGTCTTAAAAATGCTCGGTTTACGTCAATTTGTGGTCACTTAGACCCTTGCGGTAACAGAATTGCAGGAAGCGTGCCGAAAATTGCTTGCGGCCGTTTTGCATACCGATTGCTCAAGCTTTTGCGGCCCTCGCCGACTCTAAATTCGTAGTGATCACAACCGCCCAGCTGTAAGGACAGAAAAGACAATGCAAAATTCGAGCTCACCAAAAGCGCGGTTCACAATTTTTCGTTTGTTAGCTCTAAGCTTCTGCTTAGGCGGTTGTGTGAGCCAGGGCATCGAAGAATCAACAGTGGCCGTGCGCGACCCAGCGGTGCCACCACTGATGCTCGAACAGATTGATGGCATTACCGCAACCGGATATGCCGTGATTGATGTACAGAAGGGCCAGACTCATGCCCAACGCCGCCTGATGGCAATAAGAGCCTCCAAATTAGACGCCTATCGTAATCTCACTGAACAGGTTTACGGCTTGTATGTGGAATCTGCCAGCCAGATGGGCGATCTGGCGTTGAAAAACGAAAGCGTGCGCGCGCGAGTGCAAGGTTTGGTCTATGGCTCGCGCCTCGTGAGCATTACGCCGTTAGGTGGCGAAACCTATGAAACCAAATTGGCCCTCGAACAATCGGTTATTGATGAACTGGTTCAAGCCTACCGCAAGCCTGTCAGTCGCCAGCGCCGTGCCGAAACGGTGACTAATGTTGTTGCTAAAGATGTGCCCGAAAAGACTGAAAAGAGGGAATTCTTTATCAACAAGAGTTGGTTTAAGAAAGACGCGAGCTAGAAGGCCGCGCGAGGGCGGTATGCTGGAGACCAACGGACATGAATAGCAAAATATGCGCACTGTTGCTTTTAATCGCGTTGGGACCTGTGCCGATCAAAGCAGATGAGTTTTTCCCCGGCACTGAGCCGATTGACGCCGCTGTGCGGCTTGAGTCGATAAAAGCTTCGTTATTGGACTACGCGCTGGACCATTCGGTATACGTAAGTACCCAAGCTTGGTTGGACGGCAACGGTGCGGTCGAGGAAAAAGTGCTGCTGCTCAGCGGTTTGAATTTAGAGCGTGTGCGGGTTAACGAATATCGAAATGCCTTTGGGGTGGCCGAAGCAGCGATTATAGCAGCGCCCACCACTGGGACTGAGAGCTGGTACGGCTGCCCGGTAACGTCTCCGGTCAAACGTCGTGTGGCGTTGATCAGCCATGTCGAACAGACCGGGTCTGTCGCTGCCCGCAACATCGCACTAGCAGCCCAAAGCCACGTAATGCAGCATCTGACGGTCTCACATAATTTGCGGTCCGCGGCGGATCCTTTTGTCCAGGAGCCCGTTACGGGTTCGGTTTATGCGCGCTATATGCAACAGCCGGCGGCAAAGACCGCTGATCTTGCTGTGCTGGTCAATATTGCAGTGCAACAGCGCGCCTCGCGCTCGCTGCTGGCTCCAAGCCTACGCAACGCAGGTAACGCGCTGACTATCGAGTTGGTTATGACCGAGCTGGGTGAGGTTATTTATCAGGCCAAATTTGCAGCGGATTTACCTAGAGTCGCGTTAACGGCGGCCATGCCTGAAATTTCTCAGGATTTGTTGCGTCAGCTCGACGCGGGTCTGGCAGAAGTGGCATTGCAATTGAGCGACCAAATTCGTTGCCGCGCCAGCTCTAAACTCAATGTTGTGCGCTCTCGCGGCCAGTTGCGTGTAGACGGTGGCGAGGACTTAGGTGTATTTCCCGGCCAGGAATTTTTGCTTGTACCTAGTAGCCGCGGCTTTGCTACTCGTGGACTGGACGCGGCGCTTAAATCAATTGCCATAGCCCAAGTGGAGCGGGTCAATCGGCAAGATGCATCATTGCGGGTAGTCGCGGGTGCATTGCCAAATGCAGTTGGCGCAGAGATGATCGCCGTGCCGTTGGCGAGCATGGACTTTATGTAGGCTCGAATAAATAGGATTAAGAACATGAGAATCTGGACATTAGTCGCAATATTGGGGTTATCGGGTTGTAGCACCACGGGCACGACTCTATTTGGGCCCGCATTTGCTCCAGAACCCGCAGCCGAGCCGGAAGCACAGCCCGCTGTTAATACAGCAGCTCCCGAGAAGCGCAAGCCGCGCAAAGTGAACCCAATTACTGGCCAGGCTGTCGGTCAAAGTGAATTGGATCGAGCACTGCAGCGGTTAGTAGATGATTTGGAACTGGCAGTAACCCGTCTGCCGTCTGGTCGTGTGCGCGGTAGAGACGCTTCCGGCCCGGGTGGCACTCACGTTGTTCAAGAGGGCGAATATCTGGATTTAATCATCGAAAAAACTATTCCAGGTTCGCCCATTCGTAAGGACTTATTACGCAAAGCGTTTGTTAAGTTGAACCCCTCTGCCTTTGGTGGCCGGGGCAACCCGAACTATATTTTTGCGCGCAAAAAGCTCAAAGTTCCCTCGGTAGAAGATCTTAAAGCCGTGATATTCAACGCTGGCGAGCTAGAACAATTGCGCAGTAACAGCGTAGACCCCCATCAGGGTTGGATTCAATACCCATAGCGGACTAACGCTCAACGCGATGTCCGATGGGTGAGCGAGCCAACAGGAGCAGCCAGCTGCGCTAACGCCCATGTACAATCTTGATCCAATTAATCAGCAAGCTCGGCCCAATACGGTATACGTTGAAGGGCTAAGCGCGGCAGCTCGCATAGCGCCAGAACAAGGACGCTTGTTAGGACTGAGGGCGGGCCAAGTCATTAACGGCATCATTGCCCAGCGCCCTGAGGGCAATGTGCTGTTGTTCGACAATAAAGCGTTACCGCTGCCATCGAACATGGGCGCGGTGGGTGAGCGCCTAGGACTACAGGTGCTGATGTTGGGCGGTAATCTGATTGCCCGCAGGCTAACGGAGTCAAAAGCCAGCAATGCCCAGCGCCCGCAAATGCCGGAGAGTCCGGGTGCCGCGAGGTTAAATCGCTTAAGCGCTGACATTGGCCAATTGCAGCTGGCGCGTTTTTTTAGTCCGAACGCTATGCAAACTCTGGCGCAACAGCCCGAGGCAAGACCGCTAATTCAACAACTTGGCCAGTTTCTGCTGTCATCGAAAAACCTCCAAGGGGCAGACATAAGACGGCTAGTAGAACAGAGTGGTCTGTTCTCCGAGGCCATGGTCCGCTTTAGCCAAGCCGGCGCGGCAGCCAGTATGAAGTCGGTAATGATCGAGCTGCGGCGACTATTGCAAGGGGCGGGTAGCGATACTACGCGACTGAACGGCGCGATTGATGAAATTGAGGCGCGGCAAATTGAAACCCTAGGGCACCAGTTGCAACGACAAACCCAGTTGAGCTGGTTGTTGCCGTTTAATGATCAGCCACCGGTTTTTCTGCAGATTGGCCGCGACCAAGATGCTGAACAGGGCGCGGAGCGACAGCCAAGCCAGCTAAGCTGGCGGGTAGATTTGACCGTGCCATGGGGGCCAAGGCAGGTATCACTGAATATTCACTATGCTCAGGAGCAAGTGAGCATAAAGGTTTGGGCTGCGAGTCCAGAAGTTGCTGATAAGGTGGTGCTGGGCGAGGCTCAGCTGCGCCGATTGCTCTACAGAGCTGGAGTAGAACTGCAGGGCTTCACTGTTTTTCCTGGCGCTCGACCAGCTACGCAGATTGAACAACGCTCTCCTCAAAGGTTAAATGTCGATGTCTAACCCCTACAGGCAAGGCGCTGATCAAACCACCGACGGTAAAAAGGCCGTCGCGTTGTTATACGATCAGCTACGCGCGCCGGTGATTAAAGCCAAGGGCGAAGGGGAGCTTGCCTGGGAAATTTTGCGACTAGCGGAAGAAAACGGAGTTCATGTAGCCGAAGATCCAATTCTTGCCGAAACCTTGTCTTATCTGCAGCTTGAAGAAGAAATACCTGAAGAGGTGTATCGATCTGTCGCAGCGATCCTATCTTGGGTCTATTACCTGCAAGGGCGCACGCCTAATGATTGAAATTGGCTCGGGTCAGCGTTTGATACGCCCCAGCTTGTTGTAGACGTCGCCAAAGCGCTCTGCTGATTGATTGGTCAAGGTGGCCAGCAAGTTTTTCACAGTCTCCATCTGCCGGCGCAGCAATAGATCGTTGCGAATATGTTTATCCTTACAATCTGCCATTAATGTGCGTACCTCTGCTAGGGCGTTCTGATCATCACTGGGCTCGGCGTCAAAGCCCTGCCAGGCCTGCTCAATTTGTGTCAGCAGTTCAACTTTTTGCCCTTGCAAGGATTCAAGCAAATCGAGATCTTTCTCCACCAGTGCCGAAAATTCTTTTTCCAACACAGCAGCAAGCCGCTCACCGAGTTCGGCGAGCAGCTTTAATATTTCAATGCCTTCGGTCAACGCCGTGTTACAGCAATCGCTCTAATTCAGCAAAGTTCTCGGCTATTTTTTTCGCGTCAAGCGGAAAACGGCCAGCTTCGATAGCGTCGCGCATTTCCTGTACTTTCGCTTCACGCATCAGCGCTTCGGTTTCAGCCGCGCGAATATCTTCGCTTAACTCGACCTCAACATTTGCATCAGGCGTTGCCTGGGTTTTCACCTCGGCATTATTTGACGGTGCTTTAGCCGCAGACGAGCTGGGCTTATTAGGTACACCACCTGTGACTGAATTGATGCCTTCCATACTTACCTCACATGCCACGTTGTGTGGCTATAACTCCTTATGCGTTTGCAACAGGACCCGCAATTGGGATTTTACAAATAGCAAGTCGGTTGCGACCAGCTAAACTTTAGAAACTTTTAATAATATTTCAGTAATTTTTTTACCGTAACGCTCGCGTTCGATTGGATCCAGAAACAACAGCCCTAACCACCTGATTACTATTGATATTTTTAAGTTTTATCTGGTCGCCGAAATAGCCGTCCTGGAGCGCAGTGGCCGTGGTTTCGATCGAATAACGGTCGCTACCGGCGCTTAAAATCACTTCCTCGCCGCGGCGTACAAGCTTTGCTTTCTTTAAATCTCGCTTGCGTAGCACCGAACCCGGGTGAATCAGACGGTTGGCGGCTAGGTGCTGCAAGCCTGATAAATCGCTAATCGCATCGTTAGGCACTTTATAGTCTACTTTCTGCAGCCTCAGATGGTCCTCGGAAATCAAATAGCCGGCAGGAATGGTTTTACTCGCTACTGCCACAGTTTGAGCATAGTAAATATCTCCGGTAGTCAATATTTGACCTTTGCGCAGTGTTCGGGAAGCAAACAGCGCTTCTGCAGGTAGTTTGTCCAGCGCATTTCGAGCCGTATGTCGGTGTGGTTTTTTAATTCTTTTCAGGTCATTCCGGCTGATTAATTGTTCTGCAGGTATTGAGCTTTGCAGCTCATACGCGTAGACAAATGATGCAGCGGATAATTTTTTTGACTGAGAGGTTTTTAGTCGCACTAGGCGCTGCCAGTTAGTAGACGAACATTGGGCTTTGATTGTTCGCTGGCTGTGATCGCTAAAACTGAAGTCGAACGAATGTGGGCACAAAGGTACCTTAAACCGCTGATCATTAATGCCCTGCGGCATTGCCGTCTCTGCAATGCCTGCTGGTAACCAATCAAGCAGCTGACTTAACAGAATTTGTTTTGGACTCGCCTCTGCGGCAGCGGGGTTTTGGGCATATGCACTGGCCGAGCAAAATAACAGCCCGACAGCGGTATACCGCCTCGACAGAGCGAATATGCGCTTAAACCCAATTCGACGATGAACAGTCTGATGCACGCGGATTGCCTTAGAAATAGTCCTATTGCAGTAGGCACAGCAAAATTAATGCCAGCGATGAATTGGCTCTAGCAAATACGCCGGCAGGCCCAGCCCTTATAGGAGCAGCGGCGAACAAACCAAAAAATCAAGGAACTTTAATAAGGCCTGATCGGCGAAATCGCTCTCGCCCCCTTATCTTTTTAACCCCTATTGTCGAAAAGCTGACAGAGCCTTCTAGGTTGTTGGAAAAATCAGCAAAGAATCAAATTCCGAGCCGGCTAAAAGCTGCCTTTTTCGCGCTGATCTGCCGGTTAAGTATTGCCGTTGGCCCCGAGAAAACAGCTGCCAAAGCGCGCCCCACGGTCATTTTCGTATCAGAGAAGGGCTGATTGCTGTTGGTTTTTGAAATTTGGCACGGTGTTTGCTTTTCACCCAAGCGAACGCTGCAGATTGGATTCAAAAGAACATATCGGCAGCAACAGTAATAACTTTAGCGAGAACGGCAAACTGAGTTATGGACGCATTAAACGACATCTTTGGCACTACAGCGAAAGCTTTAGATCTGCGGTCTAAACGTATGGAACTGATTTCATCAAATATCGCGAACGCTGATGTCGCGGGCTACAAGTCCAAAGACATCGATTTTAAAAAACTTATGTCCAAGGAGATGGCTGGCGTGCTGAACAACACCCATGCAAAACATCTGGGTGGGGCGACAAGTGATAAAACAGATTACATCTATCGAGTGCCAGTGAATCCGTCAGAGAACGGCAACACGGTAGAGATGAATTATGAACAAGCGCAGTTTGGTCGCGAAGCAACACGCTACGCAGCAACTCTGCAATTTTTGGAATCACGAGTGGGCGGTCTTCGACGCGCACTGCGCGGTGAATAAGAATCGAGCATTAATCCTCGTAAACGGAACAAAGTTGAAAGGTAACGAACCATGTCACTAGTAATTAATACCAACATCGCGTCTCTTACAGCTCAGAGAGCATTGCAAGGCACGGGCGAAGAGTTGGCAACTGCGATGGAGCGATTGTCCACTGGCTCTAAAATAAATAGTTCAGCGGACGATGCTGCTGGACTTGCCATCGGACAGCGTATGACCGCTCAGGTCAAAGGCTTGAACATGGCTGTCAAGAATGCCGGCGATGGCATGGCAATGACCAGAACGCTCGAGAGCGCCTTGAATACGATCTCTGACATGTTGCAGCGGGTTCGGGAGCTCGCCGTGCAAGCCGGCAATGGCACCAACTCTTCTAGGGACCGATCCTTTTTACAGCAGGAAATCAACCAGCTGACACAAGAGATAAATCGAGTGTCTTCTGCTTCTCAATTCAATGGAGAGAAAATCCTAGACGGGACTTTCGTCAACAAAACCATTCAGCTAGGAATGGAAGAAGGAGAAAGGCTAACGTTGAGTGTTTCGTCAATAGCAGCTGATCAAATCGGCGCCTATACCTACACCGGTAATGGAGTTGATGCCGCCGTTGCCGCTGCGACTCCCGCGGCGAATGCTCTTACGGCTGCCGAAGACCTAACAGTGGTTGGCCCTTTGGGAACAGCTATCACGACTGCTGCCGCCAGCGACTCCGCGAAGCAAACTGTTAAACGACTAAATGACGTTTCCTCGCAAACCGGGGTGTCAGCAAGTGCACAAACTTATCTTCAACTTGCATCCACTAACGCTAACGAAGAAAGCTATGCCATAAAAATCAATGGTGTGAGCTCTGGAAACTTCACAATTTCGAGCGCATCTGTCGAGGACGCAGTCCGAGCCATTAACAGTGTTGCTGGAGCAACTGGCGTTACTGCCACGTCCACTGCCGATGGCAAGGTTTTGATGTTCGATAACGATGGCGACGATATAACCATTGAGAACGATGCCACTGGAACGTCATTAACTGTACAGAAGA
>CAJXAC010000080.1 GCA_913050035.1 uncultured Gammaproteobacteria bacterium
GCGACAACTACAGCATCGTCGGCAAAACCCGCATCGTCCAATACCGCAACAATTTCGTCAGCATAGGTCGCCGCGGAATATTTATACCGGTAATCAGAATCGCCCATACCCGTAAGATCCATCGCGGCGACCGCAAATTTATCGAGCAGCTGGGGCGCGATAAAGTCCCACCACCGCGAGTGGGCGTTCATACCGTGGATTAGTAAAAGGCCTGGCTTTCCCGGAGACGGATAAAGCCGATAGGCAACATCACACTCGTCAACCTCCACCATGCGACTCTCGGCTTCGGTATCCACCGCTCGCCAGAACCAATCCGGAATACTTGGTTGATTGCTTTCCCAACGCGCCATAATCCCCTCCTGTGACCCAACGACACAAAGGGTACTGTAAATTACGACCAGCGCAATGAGTGTATGCCAGCCCCCTCACGCCGTTGAACGCGAGGCGGCTGTAGTTAGGCTATTAAAGAGTACCGTATCTTTGTAGATGAAAATCTACGTTGCCAAATAAGGTGTCAATAATCGTTAAACGCTTGAAGTAATGGCCGATGTTGAGTTCTTCTGTCATACCCATGCCCCCGTGCAATTGCACAGCGCTCTGGCCGACAAATTTGCCTGACTTACCCACCTGAACCTTAAATGCGCTCACAGCTTTTTGCGCCTCCGCGCCATAGCCCTCGGCCATCCGCATCGCCGCCATGAACATAAGCGATTTGGACTGCTCATGCTCCATAAACATATCAACCATACGATGCTGTAAGACCTGAAACTTGCCAATAGCCTGGCCAAATTGTTCTCGTTGCTTACAGTATTCGACGGTGTCTTTATACAGGACTTCCATACATCCAACGGCTTCGGCGCCAACGGCCAATACCCCATCGTCTATGGCCTGCTGCAATATCGCCAAACCCTTGCCGGCCTCGCCCAGCAGGCTGTCAGCACCAACTTTGACGTTTTCGAAGGTAATCTCCGACGCGCGAAATGCATCGACCGTGGGATAGTCTCGGCGTGAAATTCCCGCCGTCGCGGCGTCCATTACGAATAGCGAGATGCCATCTTCGTCACGCTGGTCGCCTGAGGTCCGAGCACTTACTACCAAAAAGTTTGCTTGGGGGCCGTTTAACACTACCGCCTTATAACCGTTGAGCACATAACCATCGCCATCCGCTACGGCAGTGGTTGTAATGTCCGCGAGATTAAATCGCGCTTGGGGCTCTACAAAGGCCAATGCACCGTGGACGGAGCCGTCAATAATCCCAGGCAAATACTGAGTTTTTTGCGCTTCGCTACCACCGTGCTTGAGCGCACCGCCAGCCAACACTACTGTTGCCAGAAAAGGTTCAATCAACAATCCACGCCCAAACTGCTCGGACATTAAAATGGTTTCAATAGCACCACCGCCAAAACCGCCATCGGCCTCACTAAACGGCACACCTAACCAACCCAGTTCAGCGAATGTTTGCCAATTCGCTGTACTGAAGCCTTCTTCAGATTGCGCATTTTTCTGTCGCGCGTCGAAACCGTAATCGTTCTGCATAAAACGCGAGACACTTTCTTGTAACAGGGTTTGTTCTTCTGTGAAGGAAAAGTCCATCAACCTACCTCTTTTACCTACAAATTAGTTTAATCGCTCGGTCGCAATGTCTATTGATCTTGCGCCGGCAAACCAAGCGCTTCCTGCGCCAATGAATCACGAAGATCCAAGCCCAGTTCCGTCGCAATAGTGGGAGACAACATACGGCGCATGACCATGGTCATGTCCATTTCCCCCATCGGCCGAGTGTTATCGACCGGCCCTTCGTTATCAGCCAGTGCACTGTCTACGAAGGGCAACGCATAATACCCGAAAGCGGCAATTTGTAACTCGCTTAATTTGCCCCATAGCGCCTGCGCACGCAGCCGCACCATCGTCGGCGGCAATTTCGAGTCCGTTAGGGACCTTTGCTCCATACCCAGCAAAGCCAAAATTTCAATCGCCAACTCATCACAATCGCGCAATAAGCCAAGCTCTATATTGGGTTCGCTGTGCAATCGATTTGTAAGTCCTTGCGCTTGCTGCATTAACGCAGCGCCATCCACTGATATGGACAGATCGCTCGCAGTCATACCGGATAAACGCTTTCGCAGTTCGCTTAAAGGGATTTTCAATTCACCCCATGGGGGGGCTAATGCATCTGTCATAACAATCTCGGCCATTGGCTGCCCGCTGGACAAGGCGGCTTTTGGGCTGCGCGCAATCCCATGCTGTTGTAAGGGCAAAAGTATGATGGACGACTGATGTTCCGGTGACTGGTTGTCTTCGGCGCGTGTGATGCACATCATCCACTGAGCGCGCATCCCTTCTATGACCCGAGTTTTCGTGCCGCGAATACTGATATGGCGAGCGGTTCTGGACATGCGTGTCATCACACCAAAGTCGTCTGGTACCGAGGCCTGCTCTGCCCAGCCCAAACACCAGTTTTCCTCGAATGTCGCGATGTCCGGTAGTAAGGCTAGCTGGGCAGTATCGCCATACTCAATCAATAGTGGACCCACATGAGCAGTGGCAAACGTCAACACGGCGGGGGTCTGATGCTTTAAACAAGCACTCAACCAAATATGCAATTGTTGGGGCGACCAATCACAACCCCCATACTGTTGGGGCCAATGGGGTACCGACCACCCTGCTTCCACAACGCTGCGATACCACTGCTTGCGCAGAGGCTCGGTATCACCTGCATTTAACCAGGCTCGCATGCGACGGCTCGGCTCAGCGATGTTGAGCCAGTTTTGTGCAATAAACTGTTCTACTTGATCGGCAAAGGCCTGTTCTGCTTCAGAAAGTTGGGACTGCATATTTCGCTCTTTACTCGGCCGCAAGAATCCGTGGGGCTTTTCAGCCGTAGCATACGATCATAGAAAAATTCGGACGACATAGGCACCATGGGAGAGTTATTTATGAACACATGAACGGGGGCAATATGAGCTACTCCACTATTTTGTACGAGATTGAAGACAATATTTTAACAATCACTTTGAACAGACCTGAGGCGCTCAATGCTTTTAATACCCCCATGCTGGAGGAACTGCTTGATGCCTGTGATCGAGCCGATGCCGATGACAACGTTAAAGCCATTATCGTTACTGGCGCTGGGCGCGCATTCTGCGCCGGCGCAGATCTATCAAGTGGCGGCAAAACATTTAATAGCGATGCCAGGGCTGACCGAAACAGCGGCATCAATCCGGATGGCGGCGGGCGCTTAACCTTACGCTTATACGAACTCAATAAGCCGATCATTGCGGCGATAAACGGTCCAGCCGTGGGCGTAGGGGTCACGATGACTCTGGCGATGGACATTCGGCTGGCGTCTACCCAAGCGAAATTCGGCTTTGTCTTTGCGCGGCGCGGTATCGTGCCAGAGGCATGCTCAAGCTACTTCCTGCCTCGGGTCGTGGGCATTAGTAAGGCCCTTGAATGGTGTTACTCAGGCAAAGTGTTTCCGGCCCAAGAAGCCATGGAAGGTGGCTTGTTAAGAAGCCTCCATGATCCTGAGGATTTACTGGCCGAGGCGCGCGCCATCGCCGCCGAGATTCGCGACAACACCGCGCCCGTGTCCATTGCTATGGTGCGTCATATGATGTGGAAGATGTTAGGCGCGGACCATCCAATGGAAGCACACAAAATCGACTCACGCGGCGTCTACTATCGAGGACGCTCTGCGGATGCCAAGGAGGGCGTGGAATCCTTTCTAGAAAAACGCGACGCGAACTATCCATGCCAAGTGTCTGGCGATATGCCAGAGTTTTTCCCATGGTGGGAAGAGCGCAAATTTTCATAACGTCTGCTAACTGAAGAATTGAGGAGCCGAGATGAGCACACCAGACATTCCGCAAAAAACCCCGCTGCCGGTTGATGTTGAGGAAGGCCGCAAATATTTTTGGTGCTCTTGCGGTAAAAGTGATCGCCAACCATTCTGTGATGGCTCGCATCAGGGCACTGAATTTCTACCGCTGACCTATGTAGCTGAAACCACGCGAACCCTATACTTCTGCGCCTGCAAACATACTCGCGGCGCGCCATTATGCGACGGCAGTCATAACGCTCTGGATTAGTTTTCGTGCTGAAAAAGCTTTTTAGTAATGACGCGCGGGTCAGCAAAAAGTACCAGCGCCAATTTTCCGCAGGCGATTCCGAGCAACGCTTGCAGGTGTTGCGCGACATCAGTGATGCGATAGCCGCGAGTAAGCTCTCTGATATCGGCCCCGAGCTTAAACAATTGTTTAGCAGCTCAGTGGCCACAGAGCCGAATGCACAGGTGAAAATTGCCCTAATCCCATGGATCGCCGATGAGGATATATTGGTCACACTGCTGGACGACGAGGCGACAGCACAAGCTGCCGCGCACCGATTGGTGCAGCTGACGCCCGTTGATTCGCCACTAAACCAAAAACCTCGGGTCATGGCTGAGCGTTTTGCTACTGCATCTGCGGACCAAGTGCGAGCACTGGTACAAATAGCGATCACTCCCGAGCACATGGCAACCTTGGCAATACGCGCGCATATTGAGGACCTGGAATTTATTCTTAGCCAACCGCTATTGAACTCAGAACAAGGTTTAGTTGCCCTAGAAAAATCATCTCGCGGGCGCAACAAAACTTGTCACAAGCACGCGCGTGAGCGCTTAGATGCTCTAAAAAAGGGGCGCAAATCACTTGAGGACGCGCAACAGCGTCTCCAGGAATTAGACGCGACCATTGGCAAAATGCTGTCGCAGCATGATCAGGAACGACCTGATCTCGAAGGTCTAATCCGCAACAAAACCCACTTACGATTACTTGCAGAGAAACGCCAGAACGCCGCCGATGAGTTAGTGCAAGCCATACAAAAATTAACCCATGCAGAATCCGCAAATGACACATTTGTCGTCCCTGCTGCCCCTCTAGCGGGTTTTGATCTTTCTGTTCCAGACCCTAAAGACGATCAATACCAGATAGTGGTCGACGCCCTGAACCAGTTTTTTAGCGAAGCTGAAAAAAATGGTGCGGACTTTGAGCATGCAAATCGTGTGCTACAACAAACCAATGAAAATTGGCGCGCAGGACCTAGTGAGTACTCACCCAGCGTTACTCAGCAGCAAACCTTTGATCGTCTATCCGCAAAATTAGATCGATATGCAACGAACTTGTATGACCTGAAGCGCTTACCCCTCGACCTGGCTGAGCTTCCGCAAGCGCTCACGACTGAAGAAATAACTGCAGCGACCGCCGAACTGGTCAAGCACAGACGACAATGGCTAAAGGCCAGCACACGGGCTATGCAAAAACTCAGTTGGTCCGACGACCTGCCACTACCCGAGAGCGTGCGTGCTATGCAGGCCGCATTGGATCGAGTAGGCGAGGAAGTTGCGCAATTAACAGAACAACAAACCCAAGCACGCACGAAGCTTAGGGAATTAGTTAGCAGCGTAAAGGCAGGCCTCGCCGAGGGCCAGCTTAAACAGGCTACGCAATATCTCGCACGGGCACGCAAATTACAGCGACTCGGATATCGTGACTGCGACACGGAGATCAAAACACTAAGTAGCGAATTGGGAGAAATGAGTGACTGGCAGAACTATGCCACCGAGCCCAAACGCCAAACTTTGCTTGAGAGCTTACAAGCTTTAGCAGAACAGCCACTGCCCGCACCAGAGCAGGCTGAGCGTCTCAAAGCACTGCGCCAACAATGGAACGATCTTGGACCACTGCGCCACAGTGATCGGGCGCTGCAAAAACGTTTCGACGCCATGGCCGAACAAGCCTTCGCGCCATGCAAAACATACTTCGCAGAACAAAGCGAACGCCGCAAAACGAATTTGCAAAAACGCCAAGCGGTCTGCGAGCAGTTGGCAGAACTGGTCGAAGGAAGCGATTGGCAGCAAATTCCGCTACAAAAAATTGAGACCATTTCCCGCCAAGCAAGGGCCGAGTGGCAGAGTCACCATCCGTGCGAGCGACGCGGCCTAAAGCCGCTAGAAAAACGCTTTGAAGCGCTGCAAACCCAACTGCATGAGCACATCCGCCAAAGCAAGCGCGACAACCTTGAACGCAAACAGAAAATCATTGAAGACGCTAAAGCACTGATGGGTGTCGAGTCCAACAAAGAGGCCACACAGCGGGCCAAACAATTGCAACAGCACTGGCAACAAATCGGGCCGGCACCGAGGCAAGCCGAGCGCGGCGCCTGGACAGCATTCCGACAAGCGTGCGACGCGGTATTCCAGCGCAGTGCTGCCGACTACCAAGCTAATCAAGAAGCGTTAGCAGAGCAGCACAAAGCGTTGGAAGCGGCACTGGCTACGTTTGAACAAAATATCAGCGGCGCGGATCTAGCTAGCCTACGAGCGCAGTATCAGGTAATTGAAGACCAAGCGGCCGGGCTGAAACCGGCAGCGGCAGTGCGGAAGCGCATTAACGCCGCAAACCAAACGCTAAAAGATCTCGCGATTGCTGCGAAAAAGGCCGAAACCGGCCGACGTTTGGAGCAATGGCAGGCTTGGGATCTAAAAGTTAGCGCAGCAGAGCAAGCCGACGCTGTTATAGAACCACCACACTCGGTGTTCGCGGCGCGCTGCCAAGGCAAGGCTCGATCAGAAGATCTGCATCGCCTCACCCTCGAGGCTGAAATAGCTGCGGACATAGCGAGCCCGGTGGACGATCAACAAGCGCGAATGACATTACAAGTAGAGCTAATAAACAAAGGCCTGAACAACCTGACATTAATCGATAATAAGGAACTTATTGAGCGCTGGTGCGCCAGCGGCCCGAAAGCTGCCAGTGATGATCCTCTGCGATCGCGCTTCTTCAATGCCTTGGCACAACGGCTGTGACGCGCCTTCAATAGTTAACCGATCGGCTCATGATCATCCGCCCAAGCGCCTTGTGCAAAAGACAGCGCACCTAGAGCGCCAACCAGGCATAGCCCTTGCTTGGCTGCGTGAGACGCTATCGTCATCGAAGATATTTTCATAAGAACCCCTTGTGCATAGTGTGTGCGTTTTATTAGCTGGCTGAGCGAATCAGCCATTTGCATGCATAAGGTTAACTAGGGCTTTCTGAACCCAGACTGAACAATCAATTAGATTTTCCGAGCGGTCGAACCGCTGCAATCTGATGGCCTGCGGTCAAGTCGAAACCTAGCCCTTCGCCAACTAAAGGTTGCTGCCATTGCCAACGAGTCAGGCGCTCGTAATGCTGAATAAATCTTTGCAGGGCCGTTTCGCTCATTCGCTGGGTAGGTGCCAAGTCCATTTCCTGCTGTCTTCGCCATTCAATGACTTGAGCAAATTCAGGCGGTTGCAACAACATCCAGGCGTCAACAAAGTCCCACAACCCTTGGTAGTGCTGACGAATTTGCTGATTACACCATTGTCGCCAAGTACCCTGAGGATCTTCCAGTCGTTCTAACTCATTCACCGGCTCTTGCAGCAAAGGTTGGGGTTGCGGCTGCACACCTAGGCACCAACCTTCGAATACCAATACCTCGGCCGCAACGTGGGTATCTCGGACGCGATCGTCCAAACCTTTATCGAACTGCGGTAAAGATAAGCTGAGCACCCCCTTACTGCCGGCGAATTGTGCTAGCACGTCACCTAGTCGGCGACAGTCGTGAGTACCTGGTACCCCACGAGTTGCCAATAATGGATGTATATCGCGGCCTAGCTGCGTACGGCTCTGTTTGGAAAGGTAAAAGTCATCTAACGATACGCAGGCCGCCTGCACCCCAAGTTCATTAAGCTGCTGCACAAGAATGCGCGCGAACGTCGACTTCCCTGAACCCTGGCTGCCCGTGATCGAGACGATACGTTGCTCGCCTGCCAGGACGGCCGGGGCCAGCGCGCGAGCCACTACAGACCACTGCCAAAACGGCTGCCGGACATCTACATCCGCTGCATTAATACTCTGAGCCTGGCCAGTCCATGTAAGCGAGCTTAGCAGCGTGATGAGTTGTTGCGGGTCCATTTAAGTCACCAGATTAGAAGGTACAAGTTTAGCCTATCGGCTAGTGTTATTACGCCAGAGTTTCTGTTTCCAAGAATTTGCTAAGACCAAGCGTCGTTGCAATAGCTCTCCTCCAACGGCCAATAATCGACAAATACTGGCCGCCCATCGGCAATACATTTCAAACACACCGTGATTGTTTAAACTGCACAATCACAACCGTTTTCCCTCAGCAGCCCTTTGGGCACAAGGAACGCTAATGATTGCAAAAACGCTGACTTTACTGCGCCCTCTGTTTGCGGCAGCACTGCTGCTTTTAGTCCTTAGCGGCTGCCAAACTACCACTTCAGAAACGAGCACTACTGCTGGAGAGAACGCCGTTGCAGAGCGCCTTGCTTTGCGCAAGAGTCCAAACGATGCTCGCGAGTATCGCTATCTGGTACTGGCAAATAAGCTGCGGGTGCTACTGGTGTCCGACACGGACACAGATAATGCCGCCGCCGCTTTATCCGTCTACCGCGGCAGCTTCCACGAACCAGAAACTCGTCCTGGCCTCGCGCATTTTTTGGAACACATGCTGTTTATCGGCACCGAGAAATACCCTGAGGTGGATAGTTTTCAGCAATACATAACTGCCAATGGCGGTTCGTCTAACGCCTATACCGCACCGGATCACACCAACTATTTCTTCGATATTCAAAACTCCGCCTTCAATGAAGGCTTGGACCGATTCGGTCACTTTTTCATCGACCCACTGCTCTCCGTCGAGTATGTCGAACGCGAGAAGAACGCCGTGCATTCAGAGTACCAGATGCAGATTAAAGACGACGGTTGGCGCGGCTACATGGTGAGCAAGCTAGCGCTCAACCCAGACCATCCCGGCTCACGTTTCACTATAGGGTCCCTGGACACTCTAAAGGGTGATGTGCGCTCAGACTTAATGAAATTTTTCGCCGACCACTACTCTGCCGACCAAATGGGGCTGGTGGTTTTAGCAGACCAGAGCCTCGATGAGTTAGAAGCATTGGTTACACCGCTGTTTAATCAGATACGTAACGCGGACATCGGCCCGAGTTATCCCACTGAACCTGCATTCTCAGATCAACAATTACCTGCGGTGCTGACCTCTAAAACTCTAAAAGATAATTACGGACTTGCTTATAACTTCCCAATCCCAAGTACTTTACAGGTATACCGAAACAAGCCTGAGCAGTACCTGAGCAACCTCATTGGTCATGAGGGTGAGGGCAGTTTGCACCATTTGCTAAACGCTAAGGGCTGGATTGAGGGCCTTGGTGCTGGCAGTCAAGACCTTGATCGCAACACTAGCTTGCTGACGGTAAGCATCGAGCTAACCGAGGCCGGGCGCGCTCACGTTGATGAAATTACCGACCTGTTGTTCCAATATTTCGACATGCTGCGGACCCAACCACCCCAGGACTGGCTCTATCAAGAACAGGCAAAGGTCGCTGAATTGGGTTTTCGTTTTCAAGAAAAAGGATCGACTGTCGGCTTTGTCTACCAGATGGCGCCCAGTCTAGACCTTTACCCGGCCGAAGATTTGCTCGTTGCACCGTATTTGATGGAAGCGTTTGACTCAGCTCTGATTGAACAGTTTCTAGGCTACCTGCGCCCCGACAATGTGTTGCTAGAGGTCACAGCACCTGACTCAGCTACCGACCAAATTGAACCTTGGTTCGAGGTGCCGTTTGCACTAAAACGAGCACCCTTACCTCGGCAAACTGTTGCGGATGCATCATTGCACCTGCCCGAAGTTAATCCTTATCTGCCAGAAAAACTCGATCTGGTAAACGCAGACGACCAGGTCATGCAGCGGATTATTGACGAGCCGCAACTGACACTATGGCTGGATACTGACGTGGAATTCGGCACACCTAGAGCAAATATGACCCTTGGATTTCTGACACCTGAGGGAGCATTGAGTGCTCAGGACCGAGCACAAGCCCAGCTGTATCAACGATTAGTAAACGACGCGTTGAGTGCCACTATCTACCCTGCCTATCTGGCTGGCCTCGGTTACTCCATCAACGTTGCCGACAGCGGCTTTGCAGTCTCTGTTAACGGCTATCAGGACAAGCAAATGACTTTACTTGATACCGTTACCCAACAATTGCTCTATGCCGAGATCAGCGCCGAACGGTTTGCCACCATCAAAGCCAGCTTAATCAAGGATTGGCGCAACAGCCGCAAGGACAAGCCCTATGTACAGGCGCTCGGCGCCCTTAACGATGCTCTTTTATCGGCAAGTTGGCCCGCCGGTGTATTAGCGGATGCACTGGAACCCATCACTCTGGAAGCCTTGCTAAAATGGCGCACCCAACAGTTCGCCAACGTGGGGGTGATCGCCGCATTACACGGCAATGTAACTGCCGCCGACGCAGAGCAGTTACGCAAGTTTGTTAACGACAAGCTAAAACTCAAAAGTGTTGTCCGCCAACGCACGCAAGTGGCAGAACTCACAGAAACTCTGCGCCTGAACTTAGCAGTTGATCATGACGATTCAACCCTGCTGATGTATGTGCAGGATCCCGACGACAGCTTTGCTAGTCGTGCGAAAAGCGGTCTGGCAGGACAATTACTGCGCTCAGCTTATTTCTCCAGCCTGCGCACCGACCAGCAACTAGGTTACGTGGTCAGCGCTGGCGCTCGACGCATGGATAAACGCGGCGGCAACCTGTTCCTCGTACAGTCCCCTGTAGCTAGCGCCAAGGCCGTAGAGGAAGCAACAATGACTTTCATACAGGAATATATTGATGCTTGGCCAAACCTAAGTGACGCAGAATTTAACCAACAGAAAAGTGGACTAATAAATCGCCTGACCGAGTCGGATAAGAATCTAGGCGAGCGTAGTCAGCGTTATTGGCGCGATATATTTGATGAGCACTATACCTTGGATAGCCTGCAGCAGATCGCCATCGAAGTTAGCAAGCTCAGCAAAGCGGATATGTTGGCGTTTTTTCAAGATCTGCAAAAGCGCCTTAAAGAGCAGAGCATTTTGATTTATAGCAGTGGTAAGTTTGACGAGGTTCCGACCAACGGACGGTTACTCGAGTCAGCTGCCGCGAACTGATCGCTTCAGCCGAGGGGCGCAATATCTAATCGAAACGGCGGCAACGAGTCGATTAAAGCACGGCCATATCGCTGGGTAACAATACGCTTATCCAACATGGTCACTGTGCCATAATCACGCTCGTTGCGGATCAGACGACCGCAGGCCTGCACCAACTTCAATGCCGCATCTGGCACCGAAATTTCATAAAACGGGTTGCGGCCCTGAGCCTCGGCCCACTCTGCAATAGCCTGATCCACAGGATCGTCCGGGACTGCAAAAGGTAATTTAACAATCACCACATGACGGCAGTAATCACCGGGTAAGTCTAAGCCCTCGGAAAAACTTGCAAGACCCACTAGGTGCGATCGCTCCCCTTCGTCAATACGTCTGCGATGCTCTAGGATTACTGCCTGTTTACTGC
>CAJXAC010000081.1 GCA_913050035.1 uncultured Gammaproteobacteria bacterium
TCCCTCTAACGCCTCAACTAAGGCCTGATCTGCACCATCAGTCGTGTCATCGCCGCCAGCTGCCGCATTGTCTTCGCTGCCATTGGCATTAGGGCTGCCAATGTTCTCAGGTATCCCTTGATTACTTGTCTGCCATTCGCCCTGGTCGCCGTTACTTCCCGTCGGTCCGCCTTCCAGCCAGCCGTCGGAAGATTGTTCCGGCTTGTCGTCGTCATTGTCAGCGGTCTGCTCAGAGCCGTTCGAAGTAGATTGTTGTGAATCGCTCGAGCTGGTATTTGTTCCAGCGCCGGGTGGAGGCGGCATTCCGGGCGTGCTAGGTAGAGGCAGGCCGCGGGACGGAAGCCCGGAAGACGATGGTCCAGGAGCGGAACTCGAGGGGCCGCCTGCAGAACTACTGGGCCTTGAGCTTGAGGGGCCACCAGAGGAGCTGCTTGGGCTTGAAGAGCTGGGTTGCGAGTTTGAGGGCGCACCGGATGAGCTGCTCGGACTCTGGGGTGTTGGCATTTGCGGTTGCGGAAAAGGTGTGATGGGCGCGCAGCCCCAAAGGGCAATTAGGCCTGCTAACGCAACGACATGTAACTTTTTCACCATTCCACCTCCTTATGGGGCTTGCTCTTGGGTCGAATCAGACGGATCGGTTGTAACGGAGTCCAATTCTGCCGTAGCCAATTTTGGATAGTGGTCAAATTCGTAACGATAGCCAAACCCTTCTCTAACAAAGGGTCCTTCGGCATTAATCGCTGGGCGAAACACTGCATCGCGTATATTGCGGCGCACCTGAAAGTCCATTAAGCCTTCGGGAATCGAAGTAACGGTCTCTAAATTTCGGATCCTGCCACTCGGCAATACATCAAATCGAACCTCGACCTCACCACTGGCGGCTTGACGCCGGAAGTCGCTCGGCCGTTTCGGATTTTTTGGTTGCGGAAAATAAAGCAATTTTGGTTCGTCGAATGTTACCAACGCGAGCTCATTGGCATCGTTTTCTTTATACAGGTGAGTGTATAAAACTCGCGCTTCGCGGATATGGCCGAACAGTTGATGCCAATCTGCCAAATCCAACATGGCAGCTTGCAATGCTGCACTGCGTGCAGCGTTTTCTTGATCACTCATATCGGGATCCATTAGCGCGCGGTCGACCGACTGCTGGCGGATGGTGACTACGCTCTGTAATGCGCGCTCGCCGGCGGGGTAGTTGCTGATAGAGATATACTCGCTTGATAGATCCATTTCGCGCAAACCACTCTGGGCGCGTGAATCAAATTGACTCTCGCTGTAAAACGGTGGGAAGCGTTCGGTGAGATAAGTTTTCGCAACGCCTTGCAGATAGGGAATGGCTGCTTCGTCGGATAGGCCATCCTGAACTTCGAGGATTGCGAGTGCTTGCTTAAATAGCACTCGAGCGCCTAGAAAATTGAATGAGCGTTGATAAAACTCTCCGAGGCGTCTAATGGCAGGCAGTAGATCCAGCGATGCCTGACCATAGTGACGTTGCAGAACCTCAAATGCGTATTCTTCCCGTTGCCGGGCCGCTGATAAGTTACCTGCAGCAGTATGCAGGGCCGCTTGTCGATAAACGATATCTACTTGCTCGGGAGCGAACAGACCCTGATTACTCCGGCTTAGATGCAGTGCATGGGCGTAATGATCCTCGGCTGCGCGCGGGTTTTCCAGAACCATCTGGGCGTCGCCGAGTAGTGTTAGCGGCTCCACCAGTGCATAGGCATAGCGACCCTGGTCAAGCTGAATGTCAGCAACGATTCGCTCAAGAGTAGAGCGCGCCTGATCTGCTTCAGCGCTTTTGATCTGCAGGGCTAAGTAGTCTAGATCCGGATTTTCGGCCATGTTGTTGGCCGCATGCGAGCTGAGCATCCATGCAGTCAAAATCATGCCGGCTATACCTCTAACCGTTCGACGCTTCGATTGTTGCCCGGATTTAAAGACAGGGATTAAGCGAGTGGCATTAGGCAGCATTACAGTCAGGTTACTCCTCGGCGATTCTGACTATGACCATAGCATCCTGTGAGTGAAAAATTTGCGACAAATTGTTGCTAGGAAATCTGCAAGATCTCGACAAATATGGGAATTGGGTGCTATCTCTACTACCATTAGCGGCAAAGGGATTTGATGACAAAGACGTTGGCAATACAGGCACAGGAAGAGCTAGACGCCCGCGGTTTGAACTGTCCGGAACCGCTGATGTTGGTGCGTAACAAAATACGCAAAATGAAGAGCGGCGAAATTCTGCATATCTGTGCTACAGATCCTACGACTGAGCGCGACCTAAATCAGTTTTGTACATTTCTTGGTCATTCCATGCTGCGCTGTTCAGAAGCGTCAGGTGTCTATGAGTTTTGGATTCAGAAGTCCTCAGCATGAACGCCGCGCGAATTGTTCAAATATTCGATGCATGTTTCGCACAAAGCCATGCCACACGGCTGGTGGGCGGTGGTGCTGAGCCGATTTACCTGCCTGCTAGTGGATCGGACTTGGCGCAGTTAATTTTTCGGGATGATTATATATCCTCCGCTTTGCACGAAGCGGCGCATTGGTGCTTAGCCAGCAGTGTCCGCCGGCAGCAAACGGATTTCGGCTATCGCTATATCCAATCACCGCGTTCGGCGGTTGAACAAAGCCAGTTTTACCGGCTTGAATTGCGCAGCCAATCATTGGAATGGCATTTTTCTCAAGCCGCTGGCGTACCATTCACTGTTAGCACTGACAACTTCGCCGCAGACGCATCCCTTGAGGACGAAATACGCCGCTTAGAGCAAGACTTTATGTGTCAATTAGACCAGCAACATGCGCGCACCAGAACATGGCTCGATAGCAGTGGTGGTGTTCGCGCGCACAAGTTTGTTAACGCACTGCGCATGGCTCATGGATAAAGTCGATTGCGTAATTGTCGGCGCTGGCGTCGTGGGTTTGGCAGTGGCGGCCGAATTGGCGAAGCAGGGCCGAGAAGTGGTGGTGCTAGAGCAGCATGAATTGATTGGCAGTGAGACCAGCTCACGAAATTCGGAGGTTATTCACGCGGGGATTTATTATCCGACCAATAGTTTGAAAGCGAAGTTCTGCGTCCGTGGTAAGCAGCTGCTTTACGACTATTGTGCCAGTCGAGGTGTTGATCATAAGCGCTGTGGGAAAATAATTGTGGCGGCCAATGAGTCGCAACGTGCCACCGTCGAGCAATACATAAGCAAAGCAGCGGCTAACGGGGTTGCTGACTTGTATTGGATAGACGAGGCGGAACTTGGGGCACTGGAACCGGAAGTCCAAGGGATTGGTGCGGTGGTTTCGCCGTCTACCGGTATTGTTGATTCCCATGGGTTTATGTTGAGTTTGCAGGGCGAGATGGAAGCCCATGGGGGGGCTTTGGCGTTGGGCTGCGCTGTGCAGTCTATAGAGCCCCGAGGCACTGGCTCGGCGGTGCATGGGGAGGACTTTTCCATTGCCGCGGATTGGGTAATAAACTGCGCAGGCCTTACCGCACCAGATCTTGCTGCGGGTTTGACTGGCGCACCTCAGGCTTACTATGCCAAGGGACACTACTATAGTTATGCCGGCCGCCAGCCATTTTCGCGGTTGGTGTATCCAGTGGCTGAAGCCGGTGGTCTAGGTGTGCACGTTACCCTAGATCTCGCTGGGCAAATAAAATTTGGTCCCGATGTGCGGTGGCTGTCTGCAGTAGATTATAGTTTTGATGATTCGCACAAAGATGAATTTGCGGCGGCAATTCGGGCTTACTTTCCGGGTCTCGACGCGTCACGTCTGCAACCCAGTTATACCGGTATTCGCCCGAAAATTAGCGGGCCTTCAGAGGCGGCAGCGGATTTTATGTTGCATGGACCCGAGCAGCATGGTGTGCCGGGGCGATTAAACCTTTTGGGCATAGAATCGCCCGGCCTCACGGCTTCATTGGCGCTGGCTGAAGCGGTCGCGGGGCAACTTTCATGAAAGTAGCGTTGCTAGTAAATCCGCTAGCAGGATTAGGCGGCGCTGTCGGATTAAAGGGTAGTGATGGACCCAAAGTGCAAGCTGAGGCTATTGCTCGGGAGGGGCGGGCTCGAGGTGCTTCCCGGGTCGCCGCTTTCTTACAGTGTTTGACTGTAGCCCAAGACGATAACGCTGATTCCTTTTTGCAACCGTCGGCACAGCCGATTACCTGGGTGGCTTGGGGTGGTCCCATGGGGGCTGATTATTTGCAGCAACTGGGCTTCGACTTTGAGCAACTGGGTACGCCTCGAACCCCATCGTCGGCCCAAGATACAATCGATGCTACAGCGGCCTTTGTCGGCCATGGTGTGGACCTGATTATCTTCGTTGGTGGTGACGGTACTGCTAGGGATGTGCTTAGTGCTGCCTCCAGCGTGACCTCGTTTTTGGGGGTGCCAGCGGGAGTAAAAATGCACAGCGGCGTGTTTGCGATTTCGCCGAGAGCTGCTGCACGGGTGGTGGCAGATCTTGCCAACGGTCGCCTGATTGATCGGGTCCCTCGTGAGGTGCGAGATTACATCGAACCAGAGTCTGGCGCCGCTGCGACAAGGGATGCGGTCATCCGTACTAGAGGCTACGGCGAATTGTGGGTGCCCGAAGTCAACGATTTGCTGCAACAGACCAAGGTGGGCGGTAAAGAAACCGAGGCGCTGGCGATCAATGAAATTTCCAGCTATGTCACAGAGTGTTGGCTTGATGACCGGCAAACGGCGGTTATTCTCGGCCCTGGCAGCACATGTATGGAGATCAAGCGAGGTTTAGGTATTCCGGCAACGTTGCTCGGTGTTGATGTGCGCCTGCCTGATCACTCGTATATCACCGATGCTACGGCTAACCAATTGCTTACGCTCACCAAAGAGCTAACTGCCCATGTGGTCCTGAGCTTTACGCGGCAGCAAGCGTTTTTGCTGGGGCGTGGTAATCAGCAGTTAACTCCGGCAGTACTGGCGAACTTGCGTTGGCCCAGCGACTACACGGTTGTAAGTTCAAGGCAAAAGCTTCTCGCTTTGCAGCAACGCCCGTTATTGGTTGATTCTGATGACCCGGCGTTAGATGCCAAAATTTGTGGTTTGGTAGACGTAGTCACGGGATACGATGAGCGTTCTTTGTACCGGGTTGGGAGCCCGATCTAGCCATTGCAGTTATTGCTGATAGGTTGCAAGAAAGTTTTTCAGGCGACCTAAAGCCTCCTTTAATTGTTCCACATGGGGCAAGAAAACGATTCTGAAGTGATCGGCGCGGGGCCAGTTAAAACCGCTGCCTTGTACCATTAGCACCTTCTCTTGCAACAGGAGGTCGAGAGCGAATTGCTCGTCGTCCTGTATATTGAATTTAGCCGTATCAATTTTGGGGAATAGATACAGTGCACCCTTCGGTTTTACACAAGAGATTCCGTCGATCTCGTTGAGCAATTGCCAAGCGACATTGCGTTGCTCAAACAGGCGCCCACCAGGGGCGGTGAGTTCGTAGATGCTCTGGTGGCCGCCAAGGGCTGTCTGAATGGCATGTTGGGTAGGCACATTTGCGCACAAGCGAGTGGAGGCGAGAATATTTAGCCCCTCAATATAGTCCAGTGCGCGTTCACGGGCGCCGCTGACAACTAACCACCCTGAACGAAAACCAGCGACTCGATAGGACTTGGACAAGCCGCTAAAGGTCAGCATCAGCAGGTCGTCTGCAAGAGACGCCAGGGGTATGTACGGTTCTTCATCGAACAAAATTTTGTCGTAGATCTCATCGGCGAACATCACCAGATCGAACTCGCGGCCGATTGCGACGAGTTGTTCCAGCATATCCCGCTGGTAGACGGCACCCGTTGGATTGTTTGGATTGATAACGACTAGAGCCTTGGTTTGCGGTGTTATTTTGCTGCGTAAGTCAGCCAGGTCCGGTTGCCAGTCGTTTTCTTCGTCGCACATGTAATGCACGGCCTTGCCGCCACACAGGTTTACCGCAGCACTCCAAAGGGGGAAGTCAGGGCTGGGAATTAGTACTTCGTCACCGTCGTTGACTAATGCTTGGACAGACATGGCGACGAGTTCAGAGACCCCATTGCCGATGTAGATATCGTCGACATCAACATCGGTAATGCCCACCTGTTGATAATATTGCATAACAGCTTTGCGAGCCGAGTATAGGCCCTTCGAGTCGCAGTAGCCCTGTGATTGAGGCACATTACGAATGACGTCCCGCAATATCTCTTCGGGGGCGTTAAACCCCCACGGGGCCGGATTGCCAATGTTGAGCTTAAGCACAGTATGCCCGTCAGATTCTAGCTGATCTGCCGCTTTGAGTACGGGCCCTCGAATGTCGTAACAGACGTTGTCGAGTTTATTGGACTTTAAGATTGGCCCAAATGTCCTTTGCGGGTTGGGGCTGTTCATAGCTGTTCCTGCATGTTGATCTGGCGTATCGCTGGCAAGCGCTAGAATTACAACAGCGCTGAATAACTTTTTGCTAGTCTAATGGTGGGATTAGCGCTTAGCATCCTCTAAGTCATGGTTTCGGAGAAAAAAGTGACTAACTCATGGTTTTGGAGAACAAAGTGACACTAGAACTGGACAAAATAGTCAAAACGGACGCCGAATGGCAGGCACAACTCTCAGCTGAAGAATACGCAGTGGCGCGGCAAGCCGGTACTGAGCGACCATTTACAGGCATGTATTGGGATGAAACGCGACCGGGCACCTATCACTGCAAATGCTGTGGGAGCAAACTTTTTGATGCGCAGACTAAGTTTGATGCAGGTTGCGGTTGGCCGAGTTTTTATGCACCGCTGTCGTCCGAGGCGTTGGCCACCCGTGAGGATCTGAGTCTTGGCATGCGTCGAATTGAAGTGCTGTGTGCCCGTTGCGACGCCCATTTAGGACATGTCTTTCCGGATGGCCCGCAGCCTACCGGTCTGCGCTATTGTATGAACTCGGTGTCGCTAACGTTAGAGGCAGACCGGTAAACGGAATTGGGGAAGACTAAGCGTGGCCAAATACAGTTGGCCCGCGTTTTAGAAAAAAAGGGGGAGAAATGAATCCAGCAGAGATAGCCGCGAGGGACCCTCAGCGGGCCGCTTATATCGTCGCGGAAACGGGGCAGATTATTACGTATGCCGAGTTAGAGGCCGATGCAAATAGGGGGGCGCAGCTATTTCGCTCCCTCGGACTGCAGCGTGGTGACCATATTGCAATACTGTTAGAGAACCACCCGGATTTCTTCAAGATTTGTTGGGCTGCACAACGTTCTGGATTGTATTTCACAGCGATCAGTTGGCGCCTGCAGCAGGCGGAAGTTGAATACATCGTTAACAATTGCGAGGCCCGAGTATTTATTACTTCCGGCGACCGTCGGGCGGTTGTAGAACCTTTGCAGGGCCGCATGGCCCATGTCGAAGCGTGCTTCACTGTTGAAGGAGAAATTCCCGGATATCAGTCCTGGTCGGATGCATTAGCCGCTATGCCTGCTGAGCCGATAGGCGATCAGTCTGAGGGTGCTGCAATGCTTTATTCTTCCGGCACCACCGGTTACCCCAAGGGCGTAAAAAGACCGCTGCCAGAGCATCCCTATGGAGAAAGCGAAGATATTAACATCGCTGAAGTACTCTACGGTTGTACCGAGCAATCGACCTATCTATCACCAGCGCCGTTGTACCACGCGGCACCACTGGCATTTACCATGGGTTGCCTGCGACACGGCACAACGGTGGTAATGATGCAGCACTTTGAAGCGGAATACGCGTTGGAGTGTATCGAGAAGTATCAGATTACCCATAGCCAATGGGTTCCGACGATGTTCGTACGTATGCTCAAGCTGCCAGAAGAGACCCGGGTTAAGTACGACGTAAGTACCATGCAGGCCGCGATTCATGCTGCCGCGCCCTGTCCTATTCCGATCAAAGAGAAGATGATCGAGTGGTGGGGTCCAGTGATCTATGAATATTACGCCGGCACTGAGGGCAATGGATTTGTTCAGCTGAATTCGGAGGAATGGTTAGCTCACAAGGGCTCCGTGGGCAGACCATTGAACTGTGAGCTGCATATCTGTAACGATGAGGGTGACGAATTGCCCGTTGGTGAATCAGGAACGATTTACTTCGGCGGTGGTGGCACCTTTGAATACTACAAAGATACTGAAAAGACTCAGGGCTCATTGCATTCGAAAGGTTGGTCTACTTTGGGAGACGTGGGCTATCTTGACGAGGACGGCTTTCTTTACCTGACCGATCGTAAACACTTCATGATCATATCCGGTGGCGTCAACATTTATCCTCAGGAAGCCGAAAACGTGCTGATCAATCACGATAAGGTGTTGGACGTGGCGGTGTTTGGCGTTCCCAATCCGGACTTTGGCGAAGAGGTCAAAGGTGTGGTGCAGTTGCGTAATCCTGAAGAGGCCAGTGCGCTCGTCGAAGTAGAGTTGATTGATTACTGTCGAGAGCATTTATCCGCTATTAAATGCCCACGAAGTATCGACTTTAGAGACGAGTTGCCGCGGCATCCCACGGGCAAGTTGTACAAGCGTCTGCTGAAAGACGAATACTGGAATAACGCAACCTAAGATCGCTAGCGCTTGCGCAGCAGATTAGCAGGTGAGTATTGGTCGCTTAGCGGCCGCTTGCGCAAATTCCAGTCTGGCTTGGCACCAGCGGCGATCGCCACGTCTGCAGCAATGCGCACAATCGGCACATCGTAGGGACGTAAATCCGCCTCAAGGGCGCGTGCGCGATCCAGCAGCAATTCTTCAGATAACGGTGTTCGTGTATCGCTGTTACGTTGTGCCTGGGGTATCAAAATGACCCTATTGCCGGTGTCTTGGCGGCGATAATTTATGAAATCGCCAAATACCTGTCGGTAGCTATTGGACTCATGGTGATACAAATTGCTAGACGAGAACGTATTGGCTACCAAGGTGCCATCGGGTGTCAGTAGATCGCGCATTTCCTGTAAATACTCGACAGTCATCAAGTGCTCCGGGATATAGTCTCCGTTAAATGCGTCGAGGATGATGAGGTCGTAGCGTTGTCCCTTGATTTTGGCGCGTTTGCCAAATACCCGTGCGTCTTCGGTGAAAATTAAATTTTGCGCATCTGTGCGATAACCGAAGTAATCTGTCGCGACTCGAATAACTGCAGGATCAATTTCGACAGTATCAATAACGGCGTCGGGTGTGAGTTCGCGCAGTGCCATGGGCAGGGTGCCACCGCCGAGCCCAACGATGAGGATTCGATCGGGGTTTGGATTAAACAGCAGTGCTGCCATGCTCATCTGGGCGTAGCTGAATACCATTCTTTTTGGCTGCGCAAGATCCTTGCAGCTTTGGTTACTGTCCGATCTAACCAGAGTAAATTTCAAACACAGTAGATCCTTGTTTTGATGCACTAGGATGCGCGTATACAGCGATCGCTCCTCATGCAATACACCATATTTATCCGCCTCAGCCCTAGCGTGAGGGGTCAAAAAGAGCAAAAGCAGCAACAGCAAACGAGTACTCATAAGCAATGGACCTTAGTTGCAGTGCTCATAGGCTACTTGGCGAAAATTCTGTCCGCAGTGAAAGCCAATGCAGCGAGCAGTGCCAGACACCCAATTAAAAGGATAATGATGGTGTTCACCTCGAACCACAGCACGAAGTAAAACGAAGTCATTAGCGTGCCAATAGCACTACCCAAGGTTGAAACGAAATACAGGGAACCGGCCACGCGGCCCGACTCAGCGACGTTGTCCACCAGCAGGCGCACAGAGTAGGGAGAGATCATGCCAAGAATTACCGTGGGTAACCCAAATAGAACGATTGATGTGACCAGCGAGCCATACCGTGGATCTTCGACGCGTAGGAAAATGAATTCCATTATTCCCTGAGCATAAATGGTTAGAGGCAGCAATAACACTGCAGCCACCGCGAAGATGGCGGCGAAGCGACTGGAAGAGGGGTTATGTACCGACAACCTGCCGCCAAGCAGGTAACCAATGGAGAGTGACAGCATAAAGATTGTGATTATGCTCCCCCAAACGTAGATGCCGCTGCCAAAGTAAGGGGCAAGAATACGCCCGCCCAACAATTCGAGCGACATGATTACGAAACCGCCGCTAAAGGCGAGCAGATAGATGACTGGAATCAACGGATTCTCGCTTTTGTTGTTGTAGGCCTAGCTCAGGTCTTCGGTAGCGGCGCCACTGTCTTTCCAGCCGCGGTAGCCCTCACCAATGTGGCAAACGTTTTCAAGCCCCATGTCTTGAACGGTTTTAGTGGACAATGCAGAGCGCCAGCCGCTTTGGCAGTAGAACACTAGTTTTTTACCCGAAGCGAAAACCTCTTTGTGGTAGGGCGATGATGGATCGACCCAAAATTCCAACATGCCCCGGGGTGCATGAAAGGCATTGGGGATTTTGCCCTCGCGCTGCAATTCTCGTGGGTCCCGCAAATCCACAAACAAGGTGTTTTCATCTTCGAGCAACGCTTCTGCCTGCTCGATGTCCAATGTTTCTATCTCAGCCAGTGCGCGATCAATCAGGTCTCGGTGGGTCACTTTTAGCATGGGTGTCTCCTGGGTTATTTGCCCTGCCAATTAGGTGGGCGTTTCTCAGCAAAGGCTTTAGGTCCTTCGATAAAGTCAGCGCTACCGACCATGGCTTGCACGCTTTCGTATTTGCCCTCCATGGCATCCTGCAGAGAGGCGCTGTCTAGACTCTTATAGACCACATCCTTACTCGCGCGGATGGATAGCGGTGCGCAAGCAATGATCTGCTCGGCCCAGTTCATCGCTGCCTGCATTAACTGGTCATGGGGTACAACTTCATTTACAAAGCCGAGCTGTACGCCTTCTTCGGCGCTCACATGGCGGCCGGTAAGGATCATGCCGAGGGCCCGTTTGGGGCCGATCTGACGGGGCAGGCGGTTAAGACCGCCCGCGAGTGCCGCAAGCCCCACCTTGGGTTCCGGCAGAGCAAATTTAGCTTGGTCTGAGGCTATGATGAGATCGCAGGCCAATGCGATTTCAAATCCACCGCCCATGGCAACGCCATTGACGGCAGCGATCACGGGTTTTTGCATATCGAAGCGCGAGGTCAGGCCGCCAAAGCCGCGCGGCATGGGTACGCGTTCGCCACCCTCTGCCTGGTAGCGCAAGTCGTTGCCGGCGCTAAATCCG
>CAJXAC010000082.1 GCA_913050035.1 uncultured Gammaproteobacteria bacterium
AAGACGTCCAGCGCAGCACGTTGTAACGAATATCACCAGCGTCCCAGTCCGCGTCATCCGGCTGTTGTTTGACAACAATCGCATTAGAGAATCCAGCCTTCTCAAAAGCCACATTCCAGGATAGCGCCGCAGCTTCAATCAAATCGCGATATTCATAAGGCGTAGTATTTTCGATCCACCAAGTGATCGGTTCTACCGGATCGGAAATAGCTGCTTGCGGGTCCTTTTTCACTAGGTGCCAGCGGTTGATCATGTCGCGATAGGGTGCGACGTCCCGACTGGTTAGATCCGTAACGCGATCAGTAAAGTAGCCAACCCGATAGTCAGCCGCCCGAGGTTCGAAGTCATTTTCTGGCATCGCCACCAGAGTGTGTTGAACCATAACGCTAATAGCACGACTGTCTGTAACGTCTTCGTCACCCAACACTACTGGCGCCGGGTTCTCGTAAACCATCTCCGTGAGCAATGAAGTATTTTCAGGGTAATTATTAACCGCGACCACTTTAGAGCGCGCCTCACTGAGCTTACCCAGGGAGAATCGCTCTCCCGGTTTAACCTTCGGGTTCGCTGAGGGTTTGATTTGCGAGAGTTTTTCTTTCAGCAACACCGGACTCAGCGCGATCAGCAACTCGCCCTTTTCTTTGTCCTCTGCCACGATTTTTTCAACAGCCAACACCGCCGGTGGAATATTCGCTTGGCCGGAACGGCTTAGCGGGCTGGCCGGATCAAAATAAAAACTAGTGTTATTTTCCACAAACTCAATCCGATCAAAATGCCGGCGCAATACCAGCACTTTATTGTCGCGATACTGACCGCGAAAATGTCCGCCCTGCACCACACCGTCCTGCGCAACTACAGTATGGATGAACTCCTGTCCAAGCTGATCTTCACGCACCAGCATATGCACACTGCCATCTGAACGTTTGCGGAAAATGGTAAAAAAACCATCCAAGCGTTCGCTAACTGCGGCGATCTTTTCGATACTTTTTTTCTCAGTCGGCTGAGTTTTTTCGTCCGCACACGCTGTTAAAAACAGCACTGCAAATCCGGCAATGAGAAAAGATATTCTGCGTACAATCATGCTTAATTCTCGTCTGACTGTTGAGTCGATGCCACCGCCAAGGAGCCCGGCCAGGCACTAAAAATCGCTTTTATCAGTGTCGCTAAAGGAATGGCAAAAAATACACCCCAGATACCCCAAATCGACCCGAACGCTAAGATCGCGATTATGATCGCAACCGGATGCAGGTCGTTGGCTTCGGAGAACAACAATGGCACCAGCACATTGCCATCTAAGAACTGCAAGATGCCATAAACGGCCATAACGATGGCTAAGTCCGCAGACCAGCCAAACTGTAAAACCGCTACCGCGAATACCGGCAGCGTAACTACCGCTGCACCAACGAAAGGTATGAGCACCGAAAAGCCGACCACAACACTGAGCAATGCAGCGTAATTCAGATCCAAGATCAAAAACGCCAAGAACGTGACAACACCAACAATCAAAATTTCCAACGCCTTGCCACGTACATAATTACCCAGCTGCACGTTCATTTCTGCTGCCACGGCATTGATCATCGGCCGCTCTGTGGGCAGCGCCTCACGAACGGCATTGATTAGTCGGTCTTTGTCTTTGAGCAAAAAGAATACGGTAATGGGTACCAGTACCAGGTAGAGCACCAGTCCAAGCAGCGAAAATACTTGAGTGAATGCGGTTTCGATAACCGCGCCACCAACATTAGCCGCTTCTCGACTAACCTGCTCCAGTAACGCAGAGATCTGCTCAGGCGTAATGTACTCGGGGAACCGTTGCGCCAGATTACTAACGCCTTCCTGCAGGCGCTGAGCCAAACTCGGCAGCACTTGGACCAAACTTTGAAGTTGGCGCCACAACAGCGGCAGCACTAATAGTGACAAGGCCAATACTGTTCCTAAAAACAGCAAAAACGCCAGGTATACGGCGGCCCATCTCGGCACCCGCCGACGCTCTAAACTACCGACAATGCCCTGCAACAAAAACGCAATCACCAGACCCGTCAAGACCGGAGCCAGCGCCCCACCAAAAGCCATTAACAGCACCATCGCAACAACAAGCACTGCAACTAGATAAATCGCATCGGGTTGCGAGAAGTAGCGGTTCGCCCACTGATTGATGATGTCGAAAAATTTCATGCGCCTAAAGTTCAACCCTTCTTTTGCAGAAGGTAGCTATAACGTCCATTCGTCTCAGTAGATTCAAGCAACAGGTGCCCACTTTGGCGCGCAAAGACCTCAAAATCTTTCACCGAGCCTGGATCCGTAGCGACCACCCGCAGTTGCTGCTGTGCCTGCATCTCGTTGAGCGCTTTTTTTGCTTTCAACAAGGGCATTGGGCAATTCAGCCCTGTTACATCCAATTCCACTAATTCCATATCACCTGCCATTGCCGCCGGCTTCGGCTCTGTTGACATAATCGACGTAACCATATTAAGAGATATGCAATGTACCACAGCACCGGCATATCTCGGTGTAAATGCAGCACATACCCAGTTGTATTGGCATAGCGTACTATGCGTCCATGCCAAGCTATCGGAAACGTCATCCAGGGTTACGCGTGGTGTCGAACGCGGCATTACTGCTCCTGTGCTTGGTCGTGACTCAGGCCACAGCACCGGTTACAGCGCAGGACCTCCCGAGTTTAGGCGATGGCTCGTCGAGAATAGTATCGCCACAAATGGAGCGGCGAATCGGCGAAGCGTTTTTGCGACAACTGCACGCAAATTTACCGATATCCGAAGATGTGATCACTCAGTATTACATCGAGCAACACATGCAGAATTTAGCCCAGTACGCGCAACTGCAGGAGCCGCTGCAGAGCATCATCGTTGTCGACAATCCGGAAATTAACGCGTTCGCAGCGCCAGGCGGAATCATCGGTATCAATCTAGGGCTATTGCTCTACGCCCAGAATGTGCATGAATACTCCTCTGTTGTGGCCCATGAATTTGCCCATATCAGTCAGCGCCATTTCGCCCGCGGGATAGAAGAACAACAAGCGGCTTCGGTACCCATGTTGGCATCAATGATTGCGGCACTACTCGTCGGCGCAGCTGGAGGCTCAGAAGCTGGTATGGCCGCGCTGTCAGCTGCTCAAGCAGCTGGCCAATCGAACCAGCTGCGCTTTAGCCGCGAGCGAGAGAGTGAAGCCGATCGGGTAGGCCTGAATACCATGCGGCGCGCGAATCTCGACCCTCAAGCGATGTCACGCATGTTCGAACGTATGCAAAACGCCTATCGATTTACCTCGCGACCGCCAGAGTTTCTGCTGACCCACCCATTGTCTGAAACCCGCATAAGTGATGTGCGCAATCAGGCACGCGAGTTCTTTTCTGATGATCCTGAAAACGGCTCGCGCAAATGGCCAGACCAGCTGGAATACCAGTTGGTGCGCATGCGCGCGCAACAACACTTTTCAAAAAATCCCCAGGCAGACGTATTTAACTATCGCGAAAAACTCGAGCAAACACCCGATAATGCAGCCTTGCAATATGCTCTGGCCCTCGCGCTAAGCAAAACAAACGAGCATGACGAGGCATTAGCATTGATGCGCAAGTTGGAAGGGAAAATCTCCAGCCGAATTTTTTTCCAAGCATCACTGGCGGAATTGCTGATCGCAGCGGAGGAACTCACCGGGGCACAGAGCCTGTTGGCACAACAACTGAATCTATATCCAGACAATTTTCCGCTGGCGATGATGTATGCAAGGGCGCTAGTGGCAGATGAACAATACGATGACGCCGAGATCGTGCTGGAAACCCAATCCAAGCTGCGCCCAACGGACACTCATATCTGGTTTTTGCTTGCTGAAACTGCTGGACTCGCCAGCAATATCACTGGCGTACATCTGGCAAGAGCTGAGTATTTCTATCTGCACGGAGCCCTGCATCGGGCAATCCAGCACTTGGAATACGCCCAGCGCCTAGTACGCAAGTCCAATCCACTATTGGAAACAAAACTAGCTCAGCGCATTCAAGATCTGCGCACCTACATACGGATGCAAAACAGCTAGGCGCTGAATTCCAACATCCGATCCAGCGGCAACCTCGCCCGCTCGGCAATAGCGGGATCAATGTGGATTGCGTTTTCCGCACGATAGCTGGCGTCACCGAGCACCCGATTAAGACACTGCAACTCATTCATGGCCATCCATGGGCAATGGGCACATGAGCGACAGGTAGCCCCGTCGCCGGCGGTAGGCGCTTCAATAAACACCTTGTCTGGATTTAGCTGGCGCAACTTGTGAAAGATGCCGCGATCCGTCGCCACGATAAATTCTTTGTTCGGCAACTCGCCGGCCGCTTTGATAATTGCACTGGTAGAGCCAACCGCGTCGGCCAGATCTATAACCCCTGCGGGTGATTCGGGATGCACAAGTATGCCGGCGTCAGGATAGACACGCCGCATATCTTCCAAAGCTTGGGTCTTAAATTCTTCATGGACCACACACGCCCCACTCCACAACAACATATCGGATTGGGTTTGGTTTTGGATATACCGCCCAAGATGTTGATCCGGCGCCCATAGAATCTTCTCTCCAGCTCGGTCCAATGCGCTTACGATCTCCAGCGCACAACTACTGGTTACCACCCAATCCGCTAGTGCTTTGACTCGCGCCGAGGTATTGGCGTACACCACAACGGTACGGTCTTCGTGTTGCTTGATAAAGTCTGCAAAGGCATCCGGAGGGCACCCTAGATCGAGCGAGCACTCGGCCTGCAATGTAGGCATAAATACCTGTTTTTCCGGCGATAGGATCTTCGCCGTCTCCCCCATAAACCGAACACCTGAGACAATTAACGTTTGCGCAGAGTGGTCGCGTCCGAACCTCGCCATTTCAAGAGAGTCGGCAACACAGCCGCCGGTCTCCTCGGCCAGTTCTTGGATATCTCCGTCCACGTAGTAGTGCGCCACCAAAACTGCATCCAAGGCCTTAAGTTGAGCTTTTATCTGCTCCTTAAGCTGCTGTCGCTCGGCCTGGGGTAAAACCAAACTTGGCACCAACGGCACTTGCTCAGGGGAAAGGGTATAGTCTTCGAGTATGGGCTGGGTCATGCTATTGATCATTGTGCCGTCGATGGGCAAATACTAGGGTCATCGGCAAGCAATTGCTAACATCTATACCCCACGCTTTTAGCAATTTCACTTGGATAGCGTATGCCTGCTTCGGTAATTTTTCTGATATCCGACGACGCCTCCCAGACCGCATCGAACGACAACCATATTCGCCTGCCACAGGCTTTTACTGACGGTAACTGGACGGTGCATATCGGCGCACCAGAACGACTGACTCTGACCCCCGAGGGCCTGACTGTCGATGGTTTCGCTTTGCACAAGGCCGATCTCATATGGCCATTGGGATTTGGGTCGCGGGCTGGATTTTTAGATCGGGCACATCTGCTCCGCCAACTGCCCCAAGACAAACTGATCAGCCCTATTGCGGAACATGTGCTCGGACACGGCAAAGCCCAGTGGTCGGAATACTGCCCGCCGACTTACGTCAGCAATGACGCTGCATACCTGCAGAGGATTGCCAAAGAATTCGGCGGCGACTGGGTGCTAAAGCCACTTGCGGGCAGTTATGGTCGTGATGTGCACCATGTGCAATCAAACCAATCCGGCATTATTTGCGACGTTATGCAGGAACAACCTAGGTCGTATTTCGCGCTGCAGCGTTTTATTGCCGGAATTATTGAAGGCGAGGTAAGAACGCTGGTGGCAGGCGGGCAAATAATCGGCAGCTATCGACGGCTCCCGCAAAACGGCATTCGCGCGAACCTATCGGCCCTGGGTCGAGCGGTGCCGGTGCGAGATCAGGAGATCGACGCTGAACTAATCGGCAAAGTGCACAAAGACCTGCAACGGCGCCACATTGGCTATGCGGCAATCGACACCGTGGATCGCTACTTGATGGAAGTTAACCTCGTCAATCCGGGTGGTTTGGGCACGCTTTGCACACTCTATAAGCGCGATTTCGCGGACCACGTGGTCCGTGCTATCGCCGCACAACGCAGCCTGTAATTACTGGCGTTAAGGCGTTCCACCGTCAACCCGAATAACGGTGCCAGTGGTAAAGCTCGCCGCATCGCTGGCCAGATACAGTGCCGCACCAACAATTTCTTCCGGTTGACCACCCCGCCCCAATGCTAGGTTCTTCTTGGCATTCGCTGCAAAGGTTTCCATGTCCCACGCTTTCGAGATGTCCGTCAAGAACGGTCCAGCGGCGATGCAATTAACCCGCACAGATGGCCCTAGGGCAAACGCATAGGAACGCGTCAACGCATTGAGCCCGGCTTTCGCGGCCCCATAAGGTTCTGAATTGGGTGACGGATTTAACGATGCGGTGCTGCTGATATTAATTATGGAACCACCAGCCCCGGCCGCCATGCGTTCGCCAACCAGCGCCATGAGTCGAAAAGGTCCCTTGAGGTTGACGCCAACAACTTTATCGAAAAGCGCCTCACTGACATCTGAAAGTTTGTCATACAGCGGCGACATACCGGCGTTATTAATCAAAATATCGACCTTGCCAAATCGCTCATAGGCCGCCTCGACTAATCCATCAAGGGCATCCCATTGCCCAACATGACAGCCATAGGCGAGAGCCTGGCGGCCCATTGCTGATATCTTGTTCGCCACTTCCTCGCAGGCATCGGCCTTACGGCTGGTTATAACCACATCGGCACCCCGGGCCGCCAGCGCCAACGCCATCTCCTGACCTAGGCCACGACTGCCGCCTGTTACCAAGGCGACCTTACCTGAAAAATCCAATAACTGATCCAATCTAACCTCCCCGAATAAACCCAAGCTCAGCTACCAATGTGACACAAGCTTAACCATCAGTTCTACCCATTTAAGGATACATGTCGAGCGTCCTAGCAAGATGCTAAGATTTCGGTTTACCACTTTTTGCGGTGGGTTAACGATCCAGTATCAAACGGAGGAGAGCCCTATGGGGATGTTAGATGGAAAAGTCGCACTGGTAACAGGCGCAGGAGGCGGTCTTGGGCGGGCACACGCGATGTTGCTGGCGCATGAAGGCGCGAAAGTTATCGTCAACGACTTGGGCGGCTCCCGGGATGGCACCGGCGCCAGCAGTTCTATGGCCGATGGTGTAGTTGACGAGATCAAGGCCGCGGGCGGCGAAGCGACTGCACACTATGGCTCTGTCACAAGTCGCGACGACGCCGAAGGCATGGTCCAGTGCGCTGTCGATACCTATGGCAAAATCGATATCTTGATCGCCAATGCGGGCATCCTGCGTGATAAATCGTTTAAAAACATGGACGACGACATGTGGGATATCGTTCTCGATGTCCACTTACGAGGCACTTATCTGGTAACAAAGGTGGCTTATGACACCATGCTAGAACAAGGCACAGGTGGCCGCATCATCATGACCAGTTCCACATCGGGCCTTCTGGGTAATTTTGGCCAAACCAATTACGGCGCAGCTAAAGCGGGCATCGCCGGCTTCATGCGTTGTCTATGGCTGGAGGGATTGAAGTACGGTATCACCGTAAATGTCCTCGCACCCACTGCCACCTCGCGTTTGACCACTGACATCCTGCCAGAAGAAGTTCAGGACAGTTTCCCACCCGAGGCAGTTTCTCCCCCAGTTGTGTGGCTTTGCACTGACGAAGCTAAAGACGTCAGCGGCCGGCAATGGTTGGTGGCTGGCAACAATGTGTCTATTTTGAGCTGGCAGGTGACACCAATTGCCCAACGAGCATTAGACGAGGGAACTTGGGACGTGGCCGATATCGGTGAGAAAATACTCGCCAGCAAAGACACTTGGCCACCGGTGAATCCATTACGCGGCAGTTAATACCGCGCAAAAGGCAGCAAGGCGATAATAAAAGACAGGAGTAAGGACACATGAATTTTGGTTTTACTGAGGAGCAAAACCTGCTCCGTGACCAGGTAGAGCGCTTCATGCAAGACACCTGCCCAATGCCAAGAGTCCGGGAACTCAGCAACACGGGCGGCTTTGACGAGGCACTATGGAAGCAAATCGGCGAACTGGGCTGGCTTGGCTTATTGATCCCCGAAGCCTACGGCGGCTTGGGGCTAAAGTGGATTGACCAAGTTGTGGTTTTAGAAGCCGCAGCCACCGGTTTGTGTCCACTACCTATCGCCTCCCACGCATTGGCAAGCACCGCAATTCTGGCATGTGCCAGCGACGCGCAAAAAAGTCGCTGGTTGCCAGCTATGGCCAGCGGCGAAGCGGTCTGTACCCTCGGCCTATACGATGATGCCAACTGGATAGACCCTTCGGCAATAACGGCAAGCGCCAAGGCCAGCGGCGAAGGTTACGTCCTTGGTGGCACAAAACCTTTTGTCAATGACGCCAGCAATGCCGACTACTTGCTGCTCGCGGTGCATGGCCCTGAGGGCCTAGCGCTGGCCGCTGTGGGTAAAGAAGAGGTACGTATCACCCCGCAACCGACCATGGACAGCACCAAGCCTATGGCCAGTGTCGATCTGGAAGGAGTGCACATCAGCGCTGACAGCCTAGTGCCAATGACGCAGGAACAGTTGTCTTACCTAACCGATTGTGGCGCCCTTGCGGTAACGGCTGAGATGGTAGGCGCTGGAGAAGCGATACTTAACCTGACCAGCGATTACGCCAAACAGCGCATTCAGTTCGGCAAGCCCATTGGCCAATATCAGGGCGTTAAGCATCGCCTCGCCGACATGTACGTCGATCTAGAGAGCTATCGTTCTCTATGCTATTTCGCCGGTTGGTGTGCAGACGACGATCCCCAAGAATTGGCGCGAGCAGTGTCTCTGGCTAAAGGCTATGCATCGGACGCCTTTAATCAGATCGGCATTGATGGCGTCGGCTTACACGGTGCAATTGGCTTTACCGCCGAATACGACGCACAACTCTTTCTCAAACGTTCGAAGTGGGCCCGCCCCATGTTCGGCGACTCCGATTTTCATCTTAACCGCGTTGCTAGTTTAGGAGGTCTGTAATGGATTTTGATTACACCGCAGAGGAAAACGCCTTTCGCGAAGAAGTGCGCAAGTTCATAAGTGAAAACTTACCCCCGAAAAAAGAACGGGATAAAAACTTCCTCAACACTTGGCTGGAAAAAGTACGGGCCAAAGGCTGGGTTGGCTTTTCGTGGCCAAAAGAATTTGGCGGCAGTGCTGGCGGCCTAATTGAACAAACGATTTTGCGTGAGGAAATGGCGCTGGCCAAAGCACCGCCACTGGGCACCTCCATGATGGGTCTCGCTTGGGTCGGTCCTGGCATTATGGAATACGGCACCGAAGAGCAAAAACGCAAGTTCATTCCGGACATCCTAGACAGCAAGGTCACTTGGTGCACCGGTTACTCCGAACCGAATCACGGCTCTGATCTTGCGGCGATTCAATGCAAAGCAGAACTGCATGGCGACAACTATGTGGTAAATGGTCAAAAAATCTGGACCACTGGGGCACCGTGGTCGCAATGGATAATTTTACTTACTCGCACTCAGTTCGATGTGGAATCTAAGCACGATGGTATCACCTGTCTGCTAGTCCCCATGGACGCTCCAGGAGTTGAGGTACGGCCGATCGAAAATATGGCTGGCGATAAACACTTTGCTGAGATCTTTTTTACCGACGTGCAAGTGCCGGTGGAAAATCGTTTAGGTGCCGAAGGCGACGGCTGGAAGGTCACCGTCTCTGCACTGGCAAACGAGCGTTCGAGTATTGGTGAGGTGACGCAAATGTTCGCCAAACTCGAAAACCTGAAAGAATTGGTCAAAGTAACCTATAAGCAGGGTAAGCCGGCACAAGAAGATCCAAGTGTGCGGCGCAAGGTTGCGCAATTTGAAATGAAAATTGCTGCAATGAAATACAACGGCCTACGCTATCTGACAAAGCAGATCAAAGGCGAACCGCTGACGTCCGAAACTTCGGTAAACAAACTGCATCGCGCCAGCTTGGAAATCGAAATGGATGACTTCGCGGTAGAACTGACCGGGCAAGCTGGACTGCAACTGCGCGGTGGTGACGCCGCCGTTGACGGCGGCAGCTGGTCAAAATCTGCATTGAACTGGCCGAACGTTGTCATCGGCGGGGGTACGCCAAATATTCAACGCAATATTATTGCCGAACGCCTGTTAGGAATGCCGAAGGATTGAGGCTAGACGACCACCAAGATCAGCATCAATGCCCTGTCAGTGGTCGTTTATTTGCCGATAAGATAAGAAGATTCCCTTGTTAGTGGAATGGCTACAGTTGAGAAACAGCACTCGATTGATCGTTTTCATAAATATCTTATGAAAATAGTCGTTCTACTACAGGGGGTGAACAACCTTGTTACCCTTTGTAAAATGAATCTCGTTAAAGGGAACCTAATTCTTCTTTTTCTGCTTCAGTAATACCTAATGCATCATCACTGCCACTATTATTTAAAGCTCTTTGAACTATAGTAGCCATTTTTATAAGTTGCTCATCATTTCTAACTCCTATTTCCATATATTCTTTAATAAGAGGAACAATTAAAGTAGCATCACCTATATCATTAATTAAGGGTTTTAACTCAGAAATTAAACCTGTAATTTGTGCTTCCTTTCTTGCATAATATACAAGTTCATTTGTAGGTATATTTTCAAAAGCTGCTATTGGAACAATTCTGTGTGCAGGACCACAACCCGCTGTTGCTCCTTGTAGAGCTTCATTGACCTTAATAGATGCATCTTCAATAGACATACCCTCAGATACTTTTTTCAACAAACAAGTATTACACCCTAAGGTTCGTTGGTGAAAAGGTTTTCACGCCCAATCAAATCAGTAGTTTAGCGAAGAGTCACTACTCCAACCCAGCATCCACTTGGCTAATTTCCACATAAAAAACATGGGGTTTGGGTGCGAAGAAAAGCGAGTCTACGGATTGCCCAACTGTGCTTCAACAAACAGCCAGAGCCACAAAAACCAATCACACAGATTCTCAGTGAGATAGCGCAGACTGCTTGGACACGGTGTTCCTGCACCCAGTTAAAGGTTGCTATTCAGCGAACTGGATTTTGGGCTTTCCAGTCTTAATCTTGTTAACACGA
>CAJXAC010000083.1 GCA_913050035.1 uncultured Gammaproteobacteria bacterium
GTTTGGTTCCGCATCCACAGCGGGCTGGTAAATTGCATGCACCGGCCTCAACCCCGGTGGACCCCAGTTTTCCTGCCAGCGTGTTGGAGGACACTGTAATCTGCCCGTACAACCAGCCGGAAATGGCACGACAACTGATCCAAAAACACGGCACTGATCTGGCTGCCATTATCGTTGAGCCCATGCTGGGGTCCATGGGCATGGTTCCGGCGACGGCTGAATTTTTACAGTGCCTGCGAACTATGAGCACAGAGTTCGGCATTGTTTTGATTTTCGACGAGGTCATCACATTCAGACTAAGCACGGCCGGTGCACAAGCCCAATACCAAGTCACACCAGATCTCACCTGTCTAGGCAAAATCATTGGCGGCGGCTTACCAGTAGGCGCAGTGGGTGGGCGTCGGGACCTAATGGCGCTGTTCAGCCCGGACAGCAAATCACCCGTTATGCATGCCAGCACATTCTCCGGCAATGCCATGACAATGGCAGCCGGGCTGGCTGCTATGCGCGCCTATACCAACAGCGACGCCGAGCGTATCAATCGTTTGGGCGAGCAGTTACGCAGCGGATTTAACCGTGAATTTAAAGCAGCCGGCATTAACGCCCAAATGTTCGGCAATGGCTCGCTGTCGAATATTCTTTTCGCTCCAAACGCGCCCAAGGACTCTAGAGACAGCCTGGCCGCTATGATTAGCGCGGGCGAAATATCACAACTTCTGCATTTAGGCATGCTGCGCCGCGGCATCTATTCCGCCGCGCGACTTATGTACGCCACAAGTACGCCTATGGCCAGTGACGATATCGACCACGCCATAAGCGCGCTAAGGGATACGTTGGCTGAGTTAAAGCCATACATCGAAAGCGAAAACCCGCGTCTATTGGTCGCATAGATCTATAGCTAATTGTTTCAACTAAGGCACCATCATGAGCCATTTACTATTCGACATTGAAGATCACATCGCTACTCTGACTTTCAACCAGCCAGACAAACGCAATGCCTACAGCCCAGAAATGGCGGTTAAGTTGACCCAGTATTTGCGCGAGTGCGATAAAAATCCGGACGTAAGGGTAGTGATCATCACTGGGGCAGGAGACGCATTCTGTGTCGGTTTGGATCTCAACGATGTGCGAGAACGCGGCGAGCAAGGCCAAGCGGAAGACACCCAAGGCCACCCAACTCAACGAGTACTGCGCACCTATCCATATCAGATCTCCAAGCCCGTTATTTGCGCTATCAACGGCGCCGCAGGCGGCTTCGGTGCAGCCTACCCTCTAACCTGCGACATTCGCCTTGCTGCCAATGAAGCAAATATCGCTTTTTCTTTCGTAAAATGGGGCCTTATTCCAGAGATGGGCACCACCTGGCTGCTGCCAAGATTGATTGGTATCGAGAAAACCTCCGATCTCTTATTGACCGGCCGTAAGGTATCCGGAGATGAAGCGGCTGCTATGGGTCTAGTGTTACGCGCTGTACCCCGTGCAGAACTCATGGACGAAGCGCGCAATTTAGCATCAGAGATCGCCGCAGGCTCCTCGCCTACAGCGGTATCCGTCGTTAAACAAATGACTTGGGGGCGTATGCAGGACGACGGTGAACTGTATCGCGCCATATACGAAGATGATGACGCGATCGCCTGGGCAATTCATGGCCCCGATGCTGCCGAGGGCAATAAAGCCTTTTTTGAAAAACGCCCCGCAGATTGGGTGGCTGTTGACCCAACTACACTACCCCACTTCGGCAAACGCAACGCGAATCCATTTGGAAACAGTTAACGGATTAGCGCAACAAGGACCAGTCAGGCTCCGATTCTGGATGACTTAGCCGCCCATGGGCGTTGCGAACCACTCGACGCTGTTCATCTAGCCAATGCTTCCAATCGGTGCATGGCACTAGCTCGTCCTGCCGTTGTTGCTGGTGCGCTTGCAATATTTCGCGCAGTTGCGTCTCTAACGCGCCCGCCTTACCCGCCAAATTACGCATTTGCAGCGGATCTTCATAGAGATCGTACAACTCAACTCTGCCACTCAGCCAGTTGGCATAGGTATATTGTTGCGTGCGCACTCCACGCCATTCCGCACCGTCCTGAAACCAGTCAAACCATTTGGAAAAGTTCATAATGAAGGCGCTGTGATCTGCAGCCGTATCCGCCCATTCGCCAGACAGATCAGTGCCTTCGATACTCCGTGGAACCGGTATACCAGCCAACCCACACAGGGTCGGAAAAAAATCTACCATACTGGTCATGCGCGGACTGACCCCAGGCTCGATCACACCCGGGTAGCGCAAGAGCGCCGGTATGCGGATAGAGTTTTCATAGGGATTTTTCTTCGACCAGGGATTGACCCCTTGGCCACCGCCTTGGGTTCCGTGATCTGAGGCGAACAATACAATGGTGTTATCCGCTAAACCCTTCGACTCAAGATAGTCCAACAAGCGCCCTAACATATCGTCCACCGCAAGGATCATGGCGAGATAATGCCGGTACATATCGAGCGACGCGCTTTGTAAGTGCTCAGGCACATTGGCGGGTAATTGCAGGGTTTTTGGCAAGCGCTCGTAGCAATGATCCGGCGCAAATTTAAACGGCGTGTAGTGCGGAGGATGGGGCGACAAGAACAATAAAAACGGATCGGAGCCGGCGTTGTCCATAAATTCAAAACCGTAATTCAGCAACCCGTCGGTCTCATATCCTTCCCAGCGTTCATAGTTCCAGTCGTCTTTATGCACAAAACCGTCAAAGTAGACCATGTGTTGGTTGTAGGCACGCCAGTAGTCAAAACCCAAGCGGTCTCGCCCCTCTGGGACCCAGTCTGGATGCTGGGGCATTCGATCCAATGCTGGCCACAGACCCGTATGCAAATGCCATTTACCGACCCAAGCGGTTTTATATCCCGCACGACCAAAGGCATCGCCAATAGAAATTTCCGAATGGCGAGTGCGAGTGGTATTGATTAAATGCCCAGTGGTTTGTGGATAGCGGCCGGTCAACAGCATGGCCCGAGCCGGTGTGCACACCGGACAATTCGAAATCGCGTTTTCCAAGACCAAGCTATCGGCGGCCAAACGATCAATGTTCGGTGTTTCAATTTGCTGCTCGCCAAACATCGGCAGTGATAGCGCCCGCAACTGATCAGGAAAAAGCACCACTACATTTGGCTGCGGGTTATTTGCTTGGTTCATGCCCTAGTTCCTCAAGTTGCGTCGCGCATGGAGTGCCAATTTGGCTGCCTTCGACAACGGTTATATCGCACTTTGTGTGATTACCCCACTATCCTTGTGCGGCAATTTGACGACACAATGGGCTAACGCTTCCAAGGCTGAGCCACTAAACCTAAATGCAGAAAATTTACCGTGACCTTAAAGCGCTGTTGTTACTATCCATTTCAATGCTATTGATGTCTTGTGCCCAACCGCGCATCAACTGCCCACTAAACCCAAATATCGCTGATCCGGCGTCGACCACCGCGCCTATCCATGACCCGAGCCTAATTAAAGCGCCGGGCGGCTACTTCGTTTACTCCTCAAGTCACTTGGGCAGCTTTTATCAGTCCGATAATCTCGAACAGTGGCGCCTTGCAGGCCAGGTATTCGAGGCTCTGCCGGATTGGTTAGTGGCGCAAATTCCCCAAGCTGATCATATTGGAGCCCCAGATCTAGCTTTTTACCAAGGGCGCTACCTGTATTTTTATCAATCGCATATATCCAATACCTGTAACGCGGCCACAGGCCTTGCCAGCAACAAAAGTTTGGATCCGGCGAGTCCAGACTATCAATGGGTTGATCACGGTCTGGTGTTGCGCTCTACGCCCCATTACTCGGATATCGACATCTACTGCGGCAATGAAAACGCCACGTTTAACGCCATCGACGCGCATTTTTTTGTCGATCCTGAACAAACACCCTGGTTAGTATTTGGCTCGACTATCGGCGGGATTAAGTTAATTGAACTGGATCCGGTGACGTTAAAACCACAGCCCCAGTCCAAGTTCACAACATTAGCGCAGCGCTTTTTGCTGCAGGATGATCCGATTATCGAAGCACCTCATCTGCTGTATCGCGACGGTTACTACTACCTATTTGTGTCTTTCAACCACTGCTGTCTTGGTGCCGATACTCAGTATCAGGTACGCGTGGGACGTTCACGCAACATTGATGGGCCCTACTTTGATGCCCAGCATTGGCCGCTTTATCTGGGCGGCGGCACGCCGCTGATCACGGGCGACGGCGACTATATGGGTACAGGCCATAGCGATCTCTTTAGCGAAAACGGTCAGGATTGGTTAGTTCATCATGCCAAACGGCCTGACGAGGATTACCGAGCTTATCTGCACATTCGCCAACTGCGTTGGTTAACCGACGGTTGGCCAACCCTATGTGCTGAAGCCATCTGAGCGACCTATGAGCAACCTAGGAAAGAAACCTGCTATGTTGTGCATGCTGCATATACAAGGTGGCTGTCATGGTTAACCCTCCGGATCAGGCTGATATCGTCATCATCGGTGGCGGGATTGTTGGTTGTTCAGTGGCCTATCACCTTACCGAACTGGGTCTAAGCGATGTGCTGTTGTTTGAGCGCAAGCAACTGACCTGCGGTACCACCTGGCATGCCGCCGGCTTGGTCGGCCAACTCCGCGCGTCGCAAAATATGACCCGCCTAGCTCAATACTCCACCGAGCTATTTGCCGCCCTTGCTGCGGAGACTGGCCAGGAGACCGGCTACCAAGCCACTGGTTCGATGACCATCGCGCTGAATGCCGAACGACTGGAAGAGTTAAAGCGCCAAGCAACTATGGCCAATGCGTTCAATGTGACTTGCGAGCTGATCGGAGCCGATTTTGTCAGAGAACGCTGGCCCGGCATTGATACGGACGATGTCCTAGGTGGCGTTTACCTGCCTGGAGATGGACAAACTAACCCCGTAGATACCACCTTGGCGTTGGCCAAGGGTGCGCGCAATCGCGGCGCGCAGATTTTTGAACAAACGACAGTACAACGACTTGCCATAGAAAATAAAAAAGTTGTGGGCGTTTATCTAGAAGACGGTTCTCTCGTGCGCGCACGCCAAGTGGTCATCACCGGCGGCATGTGGTCCCGGGAATTTGCCAGTCAGCATGATATTCACCTGCCATTACACGCAGCCGAGCACTTCTATTTGGTCACTGAACCGCTGCCTTCGTTTACCAACATGCGCCCTACCTTACGGGTGCCGGATGAACAGGTTTACTACAAATACGATGCCGGCAAATTGTTGCTTGGGTTCTTTGAGCGTCGGGCTAAGCCCTGGGGCATGGATGGTATTCCCAAAGATTTTTGCTTTGACGCACTGCCTGACGATTTCGCACATATCGAACCCATGCTGGAGCAGGCCACACGTCGATTTCCTGAATTAGCCGACGCAGGCATCCAATTGTTTTTTAACGGGCCTGAGAGTTTCACCGTCGACGATCGTTATCTGCTCGGCGAAACACCGGAAATCAGCAATCTCTTTGTCGCCTGTGGCTTCAACTCCATTGGCATTCAGTCGTCAGGCGGTGCCGGTAAGGTTCTTGCCGAATGGATGCGCGACGGCAAACCACCTATGGATCTGTGGGACGTCGACGTGCGACGCACCTTTGCATTTCAGACCGAGGCCCCCTTTCTACGAGAACGCACCCAGGAAACTCTGGGATTACTCTACGCCATGCATTGGCCGCATCAGCAATACACGACCAGTAGAAATGTACGGCTAAGCCCCTTACACCAAACTTTGTTGGATCAGGGTGCCGTAATGGGCGAACTGGCCGGCTGGGAACGACCAAACTGGTACGCATTTGCTGGCCAAAACAGCTACCAGTACACCTATCACAAACCCAATTGGTTTGATGCCTGCCAACGTGAGTGTATGGCAGTAATGAATGATGTCGCGTTATTCGACCAAAGCAGCTATCCGATCTTTTGGATTGACGGCCCAGACGCCTTAGCGTGCATGCAGCATATTTGCGCCAATCAAATGGATGTGGAAGTTGGCCAGATCGTTTATACCCAATGGCTAAACGAGGACGCAGGGATCGAAGCAGACGTCACCGTTACTCGCACCGCAGAGCAAACATTTATGGTTGTGGGACCCTGCGCCAGCGAGCGCCGCGATGCTACATGGCTAAATCGCCACGCTAAGCAATTTAATTGCAGCGTACGCCAAGATCAGGATACCGCCATCATCAGCGTAATGGGCCCTAAGTCCACCACACTACTGGCGCGATTGCTGAATGGTAGCGAGGCAATAGACCAACTGCCTTATTATCAATCCCAACAATACACCTCTGCCGAAGTTAACATTCGCGCCAGCCGCTTGAGTTATGTTGGTGAACGAGGTTATGAACTGTATTTGCCGAGAGATCATGCAGTCAACTTGTGGCAACAACTGATGAGCAAAGGTGCCGATCTCGGCGTCACCCCAGCCGGATTCCATGCAATGAATGCGTGCCGTATGGAAAAGGGCTACCGGCACTGGGGGCACGACATCTACGACCACATCACCCCTACTCAAGCCGGGTTGGGTTTCGCGATAGCCAAACAGAAAGACAACTTTATCGGCAAAGCTGCGCTAAAAAATCAGGGCGGCCCAATCACAAGAAGACTCGTACACCTTGCAATCACCAGCAGCAATGCACCCTTTATGATCCACGACGAGCCGGTATACCGAGACGGCGAGGCCGTGGGACTTACCACCTCTGCCGCCTGGGGCCATCGAGTCGATAAAAGCCTTGCTATTGCTGAATTAACCCATGCCCAGGGGGTGACCCGAGAATGGCTAAGCGAGGGGCATTTTGAGGTCGAGGTCGCACTGCAGCGTTATCCAGTTCGCGTGCAAATCGCGCCATTCTACGACCCGAAGTCTGCGCGCATGAAAGACTAGCTAGCCCAATCGATTGATGCCAAATCGTCCGCCGCACTCGCGATAATTACTAAGCCTAACTGTGCGGTATGAGGCGGCTGGGTCCATGGGGTCAGCTGGGTGTCCGTACCGACCCGCTGCACCTCAATAATCCCCGCGTCGGTTGCGACAAGACCTTTGACCCGTTGTACCGACCCAGGCAAATCTTCAAGGCGCTGGGTTAAGTCGGCTAAGGAAACAGGCAACCGACTTTGCCAAGTCTGGGTAAAAAAACTGGGCGCCAGATTAGTCGGAATGGAATGGCCATGATTAGCGTCACTACCCCACCCCAGCACCACTTCCATGGCGTCCTGATCGTCGGCATCAATAGTAGGCTGCAATGTTTGCAGGCAAAAATCTGGATTTAATGCAGACTTACTGATGACAATCAGATCCGCCTGCTGCACCTGAGCGGCAACCAAGGTGCCGACGTATTTATCTTTACACCGTTGCTGGTGGTTCAGCGCATCCACCAGCACCACTGATGCATGGGGGTAGTAGCCCGGATAATGACACTGCACCCGCGCTCTGTGCGGTTCCGCCACACCACTGCACTCCAGCAGCACACGTTCTATGGCGCTACTTTTAAGCACCTCCAAGGCAGACGTTAAGTCATCAGCAATGCTGCAACATACACAGCCATTAGCTAGGCCAATAACTTGATCGCTCTTGGAACCGCTGCGGATAAGTTGTTCGTCGACATTAATATCGCCGAAATCATTGACCAGTACAGCGGTACGGCTTGGTAAGCCGCCGCTGTTCAGAAGCCTGTTTATAAAAGTCGTCTTACCGGCCCCCAAGTAGCCGCCTATCAATGTAATGGGTTTCTCAGTGATCATCTTAGTCATCAAGCCAGCGGGAAGACTTTGCCTTCGAACACCGTAGCGTAAATATTAATGTTGCGCAGATCCAGCGGGTCGCAGGTCAGAGGATCCTCGTCCAACACGGTAAAGTCCGCACGCTTACCCGCACGAATACTACCGGTAATATCCGCCATACCTATAACATGGGCGGCATTCAGAGTAATGGCCTGCAGCGCTTGCTGGGGAGTAATGGCTTCAGTAGCGCCCATCACATCACCCACATGATTAATGCGGTTCACAGCAACCCACATGCTGTTTAGAGGCTCCGCTGGAGCCATGGTGAAGTCCGAATGCACCGTGGTGTTAATGCCAGCCCGAAAACAACTGCCAAGTCGAGCCATCTGCGATGCGCGTTCGTAACCAATGCCATTTTGCGTATAGCTGTCTGACAACTCATGCAGATAATAAACATTGGCCGACACCTGAGCCCCTAGGGCTTGTATCTGACGAATCTGCTCGGGCGTACTAAAACCGAAGTGCTCAAGAGTAAACCCGTGATTAAAGCGCGGCTTTTCTTCCTGCATTTTTTGCAGGATATCCAGAGTAAGTTGCAGCCCCAGATCGCCAGTGACATGCACATGGATCTGATAGCCTGCATGCCAATAAGATCTTATGTGTTGTTCAAGTATCTCAGGGGTGGTCAGCCACTCACCATGGTGACCATCGATGTAGCCCGGCTCTTGTAACTGAGCGAGCTGACTGAAAAATGCGCCATCGCTAAACAATTTGATATGCCGGCCAAAATGCAGACGATGGCTGTTGCGCTGCAGTAGCGCCTCAGCCAGTTCAGGCCCTTGCTGGGGCGGTACACCGCCCTTGGTCAAAACTGTGCCATGAGCTACTAAGCGAGTGCGAAACGGCACATCGTCGCCTTCCAAGTGCTGACTGAGTGCTTCGGCTTCGGCGCTGAAATTAAACATGCCTGTCGCCAGATCACCAATGGTTGTATGGCCACCGTGGTGCACTACTTGTTTCAGTCGCTGTAGACCTGCAGCGTATTTATCGGGCGCTAGAATCCACGGATTCAATCGATTAATGGCGTATCCCAGCCCACCCTCAAAAAACCAGCCGCGCTCAATATCAATCTGCATCCCCGGCTTTATTTCAGCCGCGACCACACCCACCATGTCCATGGCCGCGGCATTCATATACAACTCATGAAAAGAGCGATGCCAAACCACCGTAGGCTTGTCGCCGGCTATATCTTCTATACGGGCGCGGCTCATTGGCCCATGCCAAAGTTGGTGATAGCCCCAGATAAATAGCGGCTCATCCACAGATTTTTTAGTACTCAACGCACCCATACGGCGATCAAAGCCTTCGGCATCTGTTACCGGTTCAACTTCTCCCCAGGGTAATTTCCAACGCATGGCGGTGATGAATTCCATCGGAAGTAACACCGCGGCCATACTCGGGTGCAAGTGCGGGTCGATGAACCCTGGGCAGATCACTTTCTCGACAAACTGATCCTCCACCACATACTCTTGATGCCGCAGCCAAGGCTCCATGTGTTCTGGCTCACCCACCTCAACAATCATGCCGTCCCGAACCAACACCGCGGTCGCACGAGGCATTGATTCATTCATAGTGATGACCGAACGGGCTTTATATAACGTAAGCATGGTGTCTCCTTACCGAGTGCCTCTGCTAAGTGGCCAGGTAGCCGCCGTCTACTGGCACGCTGGCACCGGTTATATATCCCGCATCGTCCGACAACAGGAAAGCAATGGTCGCGCCATATTCCTCCAGAGACTTGCCTGCTCGATGAATTGGCAGCCAGGCTTTGGGGCGCGGTAGTTGGGCTGGCGGAGTCGTCGCCTTAGCCTGATCCTCCGCAGCATGAGCGGCTAGCCGAGTGCCCTGAACTGCAGCGGGTTGAATGGCGTTAGCACGAATTCCATACTGACCATAATCCACTGCGATCTGCTTAACCAATCCAAGCACCCCATGCTTCGACACCGTATATGACGCTGCAGCACCGCCGGCGCCTACCACCGAACCAGCAATCGACGATGTAGCCACAAACGAACCACCATCAGCCATCATATGCGGCAAGCTGTATTTGGCACAGAGAAAAGGCCCGGTCAGATTTACGCCTAGAACAAATTGCCAGTCCGCCATAGTGGTTTCATGGATCCAACCGCTGCCAGCAGTGCCGGCATTCGCAACCATGCCCCAGAGGCTGCCGAATTCATCTAGGGTCGCTTGCACCAGCCCTTGTACCTGATCTTCGACTGCCACATCGCAGGCTACTGCGATCGCCACACCACCGTCGGCAACGATCTCTTGGACAACACTGCGAGCAAGTTCAATACGAATGTCAGCCACCGTGACCAGCGCCCCTTCTTGGGCTGCGCGTAAACAGGTGCCTCGGCCAATACCGCTGCCACCCCCCGTCACTACCACCACACGATCTTGTAAACGCTTAGCCACCCTAAACCTCCATTACTTTGTAGTTGCCGGACGTGCGAAGTACTCCATGTTCTGAAACGCAAATGACAACTCACGCTTGGCAAAACGCCATCCGTCTGAGGTCAATACAAATGCGTCGGTGTAGTGGCCCACCGCGGCCGGCGAAAATGAATTAATGGGGCCCGGATCTAAACTGGCGTCACCAAAGTGGCGATAGAGTGTTAAGTAAGTAACACCCGAGGCGTGCTCCGCATCCTGAACATCTATAAGCGTATTAGTGAGCACATGCCGCGAGCGCAACTTATCTGAGCGTTGCGCCATCGCAGCAGCAATCGCCTCTTGCCCCTGCAGCTTGCCGCCCACCGCGAGAATGCCGGTTTCACCAAACAACGCCGCGAACTCGGCATAGCGCCGCGTATCTATGTATACAGCATACGCAACGGACAAACGTTCACACTCCGCACGAATAGCACGAATTTCATCGTTGCTGAGACTCATAGCCCACCTCCTAAATCACAGGAGAGCATGTGATTACCGCCCCATGATGTCAAAACCAGTCGCCAGCCTAAATTCCCTTGCCATGCCGCCATAAATTCCCGCCTAGTGCTGGCAGGAGATCGATTCGGGCTGGTATCGTGAGCCACTGAAATTTTTCGGAGCAGAATTATGCGCACATGGAAAACTTTATTCGGTCTGGCGGCCGCGTTGTTCACTTGCGCCGGTTGCAGTAGCCAACCTGCATCCACCACCTCGGGCGAGGCCGATGCAACGACCAAATTGGCACCAACTCAAGCGGCCGCTGGAGCGTGGCAGGAAGTCTTACCCGGCGGTGAATCTATCTGCTCAGATGGTAGCGCCTACAAATTTCTAACCCGCCAAGGCG
>CAJXAC010000084.1 GCA_913050035.1 uncultured Gammaproteobacteria bacterium
CGGGGCTTTGGTGGCTGTTCCATCGACAAAATCATACAAAGACGCCACTTTATCGGGTAATTGCTACCGTTGAGCGGCAACTTCAGCCCTTCAAGAGCAATTTTGACCATAGTCGCAAGACAGTTATTGGTCAGGATCTGCGCAATGATAAGTATTCCCTCGGATGAGAATATACTAGGACTGTCGAACTGGCTGGCCGGAGAACTGGTTTACCGATTGTGCGTTGCAGAATGCGCTCGTATCGGCTTCAAACTCGCCGAGATTGATAGGCTCGAAAGCACCAAGGCTAATGGCGATTTACACGTTAGGATTGCACTGCCGCGGTACTCAGAAACAAGCCGCTATATCCCGCACCCACAAACCCTAATTTGCGTTAAAGCGAGCTACATTCCGCTTGCACTGATAGAACGTCAGGAGCTCCATGAAGAATATTTCGAAACATTCGACGCCGAGCGTGGAGCCGCGTATGTCGTCGCATCAACCAGACAAATTTTGGACAATTCAAGAACAGCGGATTATCAACGAAAAATGCCGCGCGTATTGACTCAGCAGGTTGGCAAAGCAAGGGCGATGCAACTTGAGCCGCATGTTTTTTCACGGGGAACGATGCGCTCATGGCTGAGCGAGCATCCTGCTGTGCAGCATTGGCTGCTGCAAAAATATGCGAGCACCGAAAGAAAGGTCAGCAACCCAAGCGTTAACGCGCCAAAAAACGTGATCTATTCAAAACGCCTTCAACGCCCGACCTAGGCGCTGTGTACCTAGCAGCGGGGTCGCGCCTTGTTCGGACCAGATTTGCTCGCCGCTAACATACACACCCTTTACGTGGCCTTGGGCGCGATTAACCAACTGATGACAGTCAAATGACTCGCGATAGGTGTACTGAACACTCGCCTCGCCGTCATAGGTTGCTAGACGCTGAGGATCAAATAATACTAGATCTGCCCGATCACCGACCTCCAAGCCGCCTACCTCTAATCCAAAAAATTCCGCCGGTTCTCGGGTAAGCCTTTTCAACATATGGCTAAAACCCTGCTCTGAATCTTCCAGACCGATCTTCAGTGCGCGCAAATTACCGTCGAAAAATGCCATGTTTGTGACATGCGCGCCGCTGTCATTAAAACCGGGCAACAATCGAGGGTGCAGTAACAATTGTTTCACCACCTGGGGGTCTTTATTGGCAGCCACATAATGCCAATGCAGGTCCCGATCGAAATGCTGCAGTAACGCCAAGAAAAACTCACCGTCATCCCGGATGGCTGTGCCCATGGCTGCGAACGTGCGCGCCTCTTCGGCATCGTCAACCAGTTCGCTATTGGCCAGCCAAACTTGATAGCGCTGATACAAGTGCGCCATGGATTGACCAGCCCAGCCGTCTACAGTCGATCGATAAATCACCATATCGTTGAGGTCACGGGTCAAAAATTCATTTTCAATCCGCAGCAGGCGGCGCAAATGACCCACCGAAAACCCACTCTTGCCACGGTTCCACATCTCCCGAAACGCTTCAATGAATTCTGGATCCGCTAGGATTTGCCGGCGCGCTGCAGCATCTTCTAGCTCTGTTTCAATCAGTCGACGCATCAACGGATTCGCCTCTGCCAACGGACTCACCGCACCCTCCGAATAAATTCGAAACGGTGCTGCTAAGGCTTGCATACGAAAATTGCCGTTGAGCGCTTTGCTGTTGAGCAGATTCGCGAACAACAACGCACGAGATTTATTCATGCGATTGTTCACACTGTCGATGGCTGCAAGTGCCGTGATCTTCAGCGGCTTGCCATGTATGCGGCCACTACTGAGCATAAACAAACGCGCAGTGAGTCCGCCGTTGTCCGTTGCCGGCGTCATCTGCCAAACCCGGTCATGCTTACGCAGCACATCTGTGAGTAGTTTGTATTCCTTATACGTGGCGTACTGGGTCGGAATACGTTTATCCGTGTTCGGTGCATTGGCAAGAAAGTGCAAAGGTAAGCCATCTGTCGACAAACCCAAGTAGCCGTCATCCATCGCTTCTTCGAGTATGCCCACCATGCGCTGCAATTCCGCATCGGTGGGTTGACGGCTAATGCTGTCTTGTAACCCCATAACTTCAATGCGCAACATTGAGTGAGGTAAGAACGGCGCGATGTTGGCCGCCAACGGTAACTCATCTAAATGCTCTAAATATTCTTTTGGCTTACGCCAAACCGCCTTATCCGCGGTTTTACTCAGCACCGTTTTTGGAATGTTCTCAACCCGAGCAAAACAATCCACAATCGGGTCCTGATCGGCGGTTCGCTGATTGCCAAATGCCAAACCAATACTGCAATTACCAACCAGCACGCTAGTGGTGCCATGTCGCGTTACCTCTGGCAGGCCCGGCTCTAATTCAGCTTCCAGGTCCTCGTGGGTATGAATGTCGAGCAAACCGGGCGTCAGCCATTGATCTGTCGCATCAACTTCTCGTGCGGTCGCTTGACTGGGTAAGCGACCACCACGAGCGGCTATTTTTCCTTGACTTATGGCTATGTCGCCGACACGCCCAGGCATGCCAGTGCCATCGAATACTTTGGCGTTACGAATAATTAAATCCCACTGCATGCCGCTGCTCCAAATTCGCCTCGATCAATTGTAACGACCATAACCCTGTCTAGTCTGCGCGCAAAGTGCCTCTGACCGACGGCATAAATAGCGCGACCAACAAGGTAATAACAATCAACGCAAAACCAGACGTCACCAGGGCAACCCCTACCCCATAGTATTCCGCGATTAGACTGATCGGAAAAACGCCAAGGGGCATGAGTCCGTGGGACATCATATCGATACTCATTATACGACCGCGCATATGGTCTTCGACCTGCATCTGCAACATGCCCCTATTCAGCGACATATTCCAGCTGCTGAGCATGCCAATTAAGGCGATCGATGCCAAAGCGGCCCAATGCACTGCAAACGCACCAAACACAGCCGTTACCGCACCCCACCCCAAACAACTGGCGATCAACCAGAAGCCTTTGTTGCGCAAATCACCCATGGTCGCCATGAGCAGTGACCCAATAATGGCGCCACCGCCCATAGCCGAAATCAAATAGCCCAGATCGTCGGCATGGCCCTGCAGGACATCTTGGTTAAAAGCAGGCAACAGGGTATTCAGCGGCATTCCAAACAAAAACGGCAGAATCGACAACACGATCAGCGCAAATACTCGCGGATGCTCCATGACGTAGCGCAAGCCCTCTTGCATATCTGACCATGAATCAGTGTCGCGATTGCGCTGAACTTTGCCGGGTCGATCGACTTTTAACACAGTCAGCGCCGAAAATAGATAGAGACTGGCAATTACCAGATACACAATGCCAACGCCGTAGGTGGATGTCTTATCACCACCGGCGAGCCATGCGATGAGCAATCCAGCTAACGCCGGCCCAATGATACGCGACAAATTCCAGCCGGTAGTATTCAGAGCCATCGCCGTGAAAATCAGGCGCTCTGGGATAATCTCTGGCACGAACGCCTGCCGTGCGGGCATAGACAGCGCGAGCACCGTGCCATTAAAAAAACCAAACCATATAAAGTCCCAGAACGTTACGTTACCGCTGAAAATGATCAACGCCATCACCATGGTCGCTGCGCAATTGAGCATCTGCGCCCATGCAATGACCCGGCGCTTGGGTAGGCGATCTGCCAACACACCACCGTAGAGAGAAAAAATAACCGACGGCAACATAAACGATAACGTCACCCATGCGAGATCTATGGCCGAAGAGGTGAGCGCGTAAACCAACCAGCCCCGGGCAATAATCTGCATGTTCATGGCGAAAGACGAACCCAAACTGCCAATCCATAACCAGCGAAAGTTCGGGACCGCCAATGCGGAAAATATGTCTCTAGAAGCCACCCGCTAAATTTCTTGCATCAGCTAATAACTCAGTCGATAGGCATCACCGTCTTTGACGATATGCCCGGCGGTTGGTGCTGCAAAGTGAGTGCCGATCACCAACACCGGTTGGTCACCATAGCGCTGCAAAAATTCCGTACGGGTGTCTGCTGCAGCTGACGGATCGGTGTCGGCCAGAGTGGACCAGTGTGGATGGGCTATTTGACACGGGTGATGAATCATATCGCCAGTGATAATACCGGCCTCGCCGTTCGACTGGATATGCACACTCACATGCCCAGGCGTATGTCCCGGGGTTGGCTGCAGTGACACCTCAGAAGTAACTTGATGATGTTGCGGCACAATTACCGCTTGCCCGGCATCGAATATCGGTTGCACCGAATCCTCAATCACCGGCCCGTACTCCTGAGCCTCGTGACGCCAGTGCTGCCATTCGTCCTCTGCAAACAAATATTGCGCCCGCGGAAAGGTGGGCTGCCATGCACCATCTACCCACTGAGTATTCCACCCAACATGATCCACATGCATATGGGTACACAACACCGTATCCACTTGTTCGGTCGTGAAGCCCGCGGCAGCAAAACGCTGCAGAAAATCACCCTGCATCAGGTTCCATTTTGGATAGGTGCGCGGCTTGTCATTACCAATACAGGTATCCACAACTATGGTCTGCTCGGCGGTTTCAATCACCAAGGCATGAATACTAAGAACGATGCGGCCTTGCTCATCAATGAACGGCGCCATCCAGGGAATCGACTGCATTGATTCAGGTGTGGCTTGGGGCAACAAATGCGGCCCGAGAGAAGCGGTAGTCAACTCCACCACCTGTGTCACCCGTACATCACCAATCTGCCAACTCAGCATCTGCTCCTCCCCCGCTCTGCCGAATAGACCCCCAGCGTTGCAAATCAACGCTGTATGGTCAAACATGAATGCCAATTAAGCGCTAACAACGCGACATCACAAGGGGAGAACTATGACCACACAGAGCCTGGCGGACACACTGCAACTGACTGATATAGGCATCACTATCGACAACCACGTTGCCGTGGTCGAGATCCAAAAAGGGCCAAATAATTTTTTCGATACCACGATGATCAACGACCTCGCAGATGCATTCGAGCAGATGGACAAGACGGATGAGGTACGCGCAATCGTATTATGTTCCGAGGGCAAGCACTTTTGTGCTGGCAACGATTTCAGCAGCGCAGCCCGAAATGAGGAGCGTGCTGATCGTGACCCAAAGGCTGGCAACCCTTTGTACGCAGCAGCGGTGCGCTTATTCGCCACTGAAACGCCAGTAATTGCGGCGGTACAAGGTGCTGCTGTCGGCGGTGGTTTCGGTTTAGCAGTGATGCCGGACTTTAGAGTGGTATGCCCAGAAGCGCGTTTCACCGCTAACTTCGTAAAACTTGGTTTTCACCCCGGATTCGGTTTGACCCATACGCTGCCGCGACTGATTGGTCAGCAACAAGCACATAAACTGTTTTTGACCGGCCGCCGCATCGGCGGCGAAGAAGCGTATGCCATGGGTCTGGCTGATGTGCTAACCGATAGAGATAACTTACGCGCTGAAGCCATGAAACTCGCCGCAGAGATCGCAGAAAATGCACCACTTGCTGTGGTCTCGGTGCGCAAAACCATGCGCACCGACCTGGCCGCAGCGGTGAAAGCACAAACAGATCACGAAGGGGCGGAACAGTATCGTTTGCAGCAGACAGAAGACCACCGAGAGGGTGTCAAATCTGTTGCCGAGCGCCGACCCGGTAATTTTAAGGGTCGCTAATTAACAGCTGCTGCGCGCCGATCTAATTCGGCGCGAATTACCGCGTATTCCTGCTCGGTGAGTTTGAAGCGACTAAACAACACAGCGCCGATGACATAGCACAACAAAGGCAGAGCCCCATATAGGGTGACCATGGAGATCTGCACGGTCATGGTCTGTGGTTGGTTAGGTACAAACCCCGAGGCCTCGAGCACAAAGCCCGTCAGCAACAACATAAATCCTAGGGCGCTCTTGTAGGTAAAATTCCATACCGCAAAGTAGGAACCTTCTTTGCGCTCACCAGTTCTATATTCATCATAATCGATCACATCGCCCTGCACTGAAGGACCAATCGTGCCACCGCATCCCGCGGCCAGCCCAGCAAATGCGGCCATCACAATAATCAGCGTCAAACGCGCGTCGACCGTATCCAAGAACGGCAGAAAGAACATCCCGCCGAAAGACAGACCGTATAGTGCCATACCAACGATCCACACCTTTATTTTTCCGAAACGGCGAGATAGCGGCAGCCACATTGGCACTGAAGCCGTGGACGGCAACATGTAAGCCAAAATAATAAACGGGGCCCACAGGGGGGCGCCCACGACATACTGGGTGACATAAAGTGTCAACACCGCAATCGCGGAAGAACCAACATTTTCGATAAACGTGACAATAACCAGTAACCGCGCGTGGGGGTTTTGCCAGACGTCACGGAAAGCCGACGTAGGACTGGAGCTCAAGCGACCCTGAAATTCTGGACGCTCACGTAAATAAACCACGGCATAAAGCACCAATACACTCATCGCAACCACGGCATAGAGCGCATACTCCTCAGCCATTGCCCGCACATCGCCACCCTCACGGAACTCTTCGTTGAGTAATAATTGCATCGTCGCTAACGATAGGATTGAGCCAAAGGTATAAAACGCATGGCGCAGGCCAAACAAGCGGCTGCGTTCGTGGTAGTCATTGGATAATTCAGCACCCAAGGCCATATGCGGCACGAAAAATATAGTCATGGCAGAATAAAAGCCGATGATAGAAGCAGCCATCCACCAACTCAGAGCATCACCGCTCAGAGAAAAGGGCGGTGCAAATACCGCATAGAAGCCGATCGCAATGGGTACAAAGCTAAACAAAATCCAAGTGCGCCGACGTCCCAAGGAGGTGGTGGTGCGGTCACTCAAATAGCCAACCAGTGGATCTGAGATTGCATCCCAAATGCGTGAGACGCTAAAGATCAAACCCATGATCGCTGGTGCAATAAGCAAAACATCAGTGGAAAATTTCATCACGTAAAGCGCCAGCAACAAATACATGTAACCAGCGCCCACTGCAGGCGCACCGAAGGCGAGTAACGTTTTCGAGTTAATGCGGTCAGTGCTCAAAATACCGGGGCCTTATGCGTTTTTAATGGTCAAACCACCGTCAACTGGCAGTGCTACCCCGGTCATAAAGCTGGCCGAGGGTAAACAAAAATTCAGCGTACCGTGAGCCACTTCTTCCGGATCTGCATAACGTTTTAAGGCGATGCGCCGCCGTGCATAAATTTGTTTCTTGTCATCGGGGATCGCCGCGGTCATACCGGTATTAATGGGACCAGGGCAAATGCAATTGACCGTAATTCCTTCATCTCCCAACTCCACAGCCAACGACCGAGTTAGGCCAATAACGCCGTGCTTCGCTGCGGTATACGGGCTACCGAATTTAGTCGCTCCGAGACCTTCGGTTGACGCGATATTTACGATGCGCGGATTTTCCGACTGCCGCAGCCACGGCAGAGCCGCGCGAATGGTGCATGTGTGCGCAGTCAGCAACACTGCAATCGAGCGCTCCCAAGCGTGTCCATAGTCCTCGTGGTCTATGGGCGCCGGCACCGAAATACCGGCGTTATTTATCAATAGATCAATAGCGCCAAAGTGGTTGGCGATTTCCTCAACAACCGCTTCGGTCGCTTGAGGATCAGCCAGATCCAATATCCACGGGTGCGCGAGCTTGCCAGCGGCTTGAATCTCATCAACCACCTGTTGCAGGCCTTCAGCATTGATATCTAGCGCCGCAACTCTAGCGCCCTGGTCGGCGAACAACTTCGCAGTGGCTGCACCCATACCACTGCTGGCGCCAGTAACCACCGCAACCAACCCATCGATCGAGCGACTTAATTTCGAAAGCGCCATAGCTCCCCTTAACTGTTATGCATCACCGAAATAATTACCAGGGATGCACCTGCACAGGCATTGTTGCGTAACCGCGGACAAAGCTGGATTGCACGCGTTCTATTTCACCCACCACTTCAATCATGCGAAAACGTTGCATGATCTCTTCCCAGAGCACGCGCAGCTGCATCTCGGCAAGGCGATTACCCATACAGCGATGTATTCCGAAACCAAATGACAGGTGATGCCGTGCATGTGGCCGGTCAATCCAGAAACGGTTGGGGTCCTCGATTACTTCATCATCGCGGTTACCTGAGAGGTACCACATAGCAATTTTGTCGCCTTGCTTGATTTGCTGGCCGCCAAATTCAATGTCTCGATTGGCTGTGCGCCGCATATAAGCGAGAGGCGTTTGCCAGCGGATGATCTCGGACACCATATTAGTGATTAGCCCTGGGTCAGCACGCAACTTGTCGTATTCGCCTGGATTTTCATTGAGCGCCAGCACGCCTCCGGAGATAGAATTTCGGGTTGTGTCGTTGCCGCCTACGATGAGCAAAATCAAATTACCCAAGAATTCCATCGGTGGCATATTTTGGGTGTCCTTACCGTGCGCCAGCATCGATAGAAGATCGCTCTTTAATGGCTCATTGGCACGTCGATTGCGCAGGTCAGTAAAGTATTCGAGACATTCCAATAACGCCGCACGCCGATCAGCTTCAGGCGTCGGCCCACCTGCCAGTTCCCCAGAGGTCGCCATATCCGACCAATACGTTAGTTTGCGCCGATCCGCGAACGGAAAATCAAAAATGGTCGCAAGCATTTGCGTAGTCAATTCAATCGACACTGTATCGACCCAGTTGAAGGTCTCGCCAACAGGCAGTGAATCCAATATCGCAGCTGCACGGCTGCGGATGGTGGACTCCAGCTTTGCTAGATTCATCGGTGCAACCACGCCTTGTACGGTATGCCTCTGCACATCGTGCTTTGGCGGATCCATGCTGATGAAATTAGGTGTTGTGAAGTCTGCAGGACGCTCTGTCAGCGTTATACCCAAATCCGAAGAGAAGTCATGATGGTTTTTGTCCATCGCCATAATGTCGTTGAATTTCGTCACCGACCAATAAGGGCCAAACATACCGTTTTCGCAGTAATGCACTGGCGCTTCTTCCCGCAGACGCGCAAAATAATCCCACTGCGCGTCTTGCTGCATGATCTCAGGACGACTGACATCAATATCGCGCAAGTCCATGGTATAAGGGTCCGGTATTGCTACCGTTTCTACTGTAGCTTCGGCCATAGTGATTCCTCCAAATCCGCAAGTCCTCTGCCTAACCATACACCCATGACAACACGCAGGCGAGGCCCAGAGAACCGTCAAATAGGGTGGTAAATTCGTAACAAAAAGGCAGTATTCTCCAATGCTCAACCTGACATTCGACAATCAGTTCACAAGCGTACTTCCCGGCGACAGCGAAAGCGGCTCGCGCCAACGGCAACTTAGTCAAGCAATATTTGCCCGTGTCGCACCCAAACCAGCGGCACGACCACATTTAATGCATTGCTCCCGGGAGGTCGCCGAGATGGTGGGGCTGAGCGAGGCCCAATGCCAAAGCGACGAGTTCGTGCAGGCATTTTCCGGCAGTAGCATGTTACCGGGCATGGATCCACATGCGACCTGCTACGGGGGCCATCAATTTGGCAACTGGGCCGGCCAATTGGGCGATGGCCGGGCGATAAATTTGGGCGAAGTAACCACCTCAAATGGCCATCTCATGCTGCAGCTCAAGGGTGCGGGCCCGACACCGTTCTCACGCAGTGCGGACGGGCTTGCAGTATTACGTTCGTCGCTGCGCGAGTATTTATGCTCAGAGGCCATGCATCATCTGGGCATACCAACAACCCGCGCTCTATCGTTAATTGGTACTGGCGAGGAGGTAATACGCGACATTTTATATGACGGAAACCCCGCACCAGAACCAGGCGCGGTTGTGTGCCGAGTCAGTTCATCATTTGTGCGCTTTGGCCACTTTCAAATGCTCGCAGCACGGCAAGAAACCGATCTGTTAAAGGTTTTTACCGATTTTGTAATCCAGCGTGAATTCCCCCAACTGATATCCAAACAAGGCCTTGGCAAGGAACAATACGTAGAATTTTTCAACGCAGTATGCGCGCGCACCGCTGAGCTCATGGTGCATTGGATGCGGGTGGGGTTCGTGCATGGCGTAATGAATACAGACAATCTTTCTATCTTGGGTGAAACCATTGATTACGGACCCTACGGCTGGCTCGACAATTTTGATCCAGAGTGGACACCGAACACCACCGACGCCGCTAACCGGCGCTATCGCTACAGCCAGCAGCCGGCGATTGCCCAATGGAATCTTATGCAACTGGCCAATGCCCTGCTGCCGCTGATTGAAGACCCTAAACCGCTAGAAGAAGCACTCACAGAGTTCGCCAGTAACTATCAACAACGCTGGCAAACCATGATGGCGGCCAAGCTAGGCTTGCCACGTTATGAAGATAAGCTAGTCAATCGGTTGCTGGCTTTGCTGAGCAATTACGAAATAGATATGACCCTGTTCTTTCGGGGTTTAGGTCACCTCACATCATCTGCCAACAATCCATTCGCTCAACTCGCCGATGCCTATTATCTTCCGGAACACACTCACGGCAAAGCCAGAGAAGATATGGAACATTGGGTCCAGGATTATCTGGCTGAAGCAAAACGACAGAACCAAGACGATGATACACGGCAACAACTGATGCAAAGCACCAACCCCAAATATCTGCTGCGAAACTACTTGGCGCAGGTCGCCATTGATGACGCGGAAAACGGCGACTACAAAAAGATCGACACTTTGTTGGAGGTATTACGCCGCCCTTACGACGAACAACCGGAGCACGACGAGTACGCGCAAAAACGACCAGAGTGGGCCCGCCACCGCGCCGGTTGTTCAATGCTGTCTTGCAGTTCTTAGTTCCGCACCTTGCAAGCGGCTGACTATCCGCAGCTAGCAGCACAGAATAACGGAAAGGTTCG
>CAJXAC010000085.1 GCA_913050035.1 uncultured Gammaproteobacteria bacterium
GCGCCGGGTTTGGACTAGGTTTTGGCATAGCGCTAAATCCTGGTGAACTGGGAGAGGTCGGCTCAGCAGGTGAAATCAATTGGAGTGGTGTTGCTGGCACGCGGTTTTGGATCGACCCCGAAGAGCAGTTAATCGGACTGTTCATGGTACAAAGTATTCCGCATCGAACGCGCTTAGCGGACGACTTTAAAGTGCTGACCTACAGCGCAATGACCGAACGTCAGTCGAACTAAGCAGCCCCGCAGCCGCAAGATTCAGGCCTGAGTATGCGTAGAGTTCTGCTTTGGGTTGCGGTGCTCATAGGTGGTCTAACTGGGCTGGCGATGCTGGCCCTGCAGGCTCTAGGCATGTCGCCCACAAGCCTCTATGCCAATATTGCAGTGGGTACAGGGATCAGCGCCAAGTTAGCGTGCTCTGGGCGCTATTTAAGTGGCTTTGATGAAGCGCAGATACGCGACGATTTAGCCTCATACAGCCCAGCCACCGACTGGCTTTCCATTACTCTTGACGATGCAGAAGGTCGAGCCACGGCAGAGCTGCTGGGGTTTTCGCGAACCTCGGCCACTTTTCGACAGGGGCTAGGCTGTACCCTCGACAAGGCCGTGCCCGGTCAAGACACTGCAGGCCTATTGGATCGCCTAAATCCGCCAGCCCCACCCGCAGTTGATAAACAAATCTTATGGCCTCAGGGAACTCGGGTTCCTGAGCCTAACGAGCGTTTGGCAGCGGTGCTGGCCCAATCGATGGCTCTGGATGCGCAACAGGATTTGCACACCCGTGCCTTAGTGCTGGTTCAGGGCGGGCAGATCGTAGCGGAAGCTTATGCGCCGGGTATCACTTCTGACACCCCGCTTATGGGTTGGTCCCAGGGCAAGAGTTTGACCTCTCTAATGCTCGGTTGGTTGCAGATGCGCGGTCAGATGTCGGTCGCCGAGCAGCAGTTGTTTCCCCTCTGGGCTAATGATGCTAGGTCACAAATCAGCATCGAAAACTTGCTGCAAATGAGCAGTGGCCTTGATTTCGCCGAAGTCTATGCCCCCGGCTCTGATGCCACCCGGATGCTGTTTATGGACCCGGTAGCGTCGGCCTTACCGATGCAAAGCAAATTAGAACATGCGCCGGGCAGTCACTTTTATTACTCCTCCGGTACCACTAATTTACTAACACTCTTGTTCAGCCAGCGCGTCGGTGGTCCGCAAAATGCGATCAATCACCTATATCAGGATATTCTGTGGCCATTAGGTATGCGGCATACCACCTTAGAGCCAGACGCCAGTGGTATTTTTATAGGCAGTTCTAATATTTATGCGTCAGCCCGGGATTGGGCGCGCTTGGGTCAGGTATTTTTGCGGCAGGGCGAACTGAACGGTGTGCGCATTGCCAGTGCCAGCTACATGCAGGCCTTGATACAACCTAATACAAGCGCTAATGGACCTGCCTATGGCTATCAGGTTTGGTTGAACCGGGGTGGCAAAGAATTGCGCTGGCCTGATCTGCCCGCCGATGCCTATGCCTTCACGGGTAATCGCGGCCAGGTGGTGATGATCATTCCTTCCTTAGACACGGTAATGGTGCGGTTGGGCTGGAGTGCCAACTACTATCCCCGCAACCAACGTTTTGCCGAGTGGTTGCGCGCAACCAATACAGGTTAACGACCGAATCCCACTAACGACTGTGTCGATAGGCTTTGCGGATAAAATCCGCGCCGCGTTCGGCGATCATTACCGTGGGCGCATTAGTGTTGCCTGATGTGATGGTCGGCATGATTGACGCATCAATTACCCTAAGACCATGGATGCCGTGTACCCGTAACTCGTCATCGACCACAGCGCTAGTATCGTGAACGGGCCCCATTTTGCAGGTCCCCACGGGGTGAAAAATCGTCGTGCCTAAGTCGCCTGCGGCCCGTTGCAAATCTTCTTCAGCAGTCACCTCAGACCCGGGCTTTAGCTCTTTGGGGTTGAAGGCCGCAAGTGCTGGTGCAGCCATGATTTTGCGTGTGAATTTTAGGCCTGCAACAGCAACATCTAAGTCTGCCTGAGTGCTTAGATAGTTTGGCGCAATGGCTGGCGCATCGTCTGGCTTGTTGGACTTAAGTGCTACCGTGCCGCGGCTAGAAGGCCGCAAATTGCATACTGATGGTGTGATCGCGTTGTACTTATGCAGCGGCGAACCAAATTTATCCAGCGATAGTGGCTGCACATGCCATTCGATATTGGCGGACGGTTGCGACGGGTCGCTCTTGGCAAAGGCGCCGAGCTGGGACGGTGGCATTGTCAGCGGGCCAGTCTTGCGCAGAAAATATTCCAATCCCATCAATGCCATACCCCACGGAGTACGAGCCTTTTGATTCAGGGTAATCGTGTTATCCACTGAGTAAATTGTGCGGATCTGTAGATGATCCTGCAGATTCTCGCCGACCCCGGGCCGTTCAATAAGCGTCTCGATTCCGTGTTTGTGCAGTGCTTCGGCTGCGCCAATGCCAGACAACTGCAACAGCTGTGGCGATGCTATGGCGCCCGCAGCCAAAATGATTTCGTTATTTGCTGCAAAGACGTGCTCATGGCCACCATGTAAAACCGCAACGCCAGTGGCTGTAGGCTCGGCAGCGTTATCGTCGAAGCAAATCTTACGCACGCTGGCCTCGGTCAAGATCGTCAGATTCGCGCGATCTTTAATGGGATCTAGAAATGCTCGAACTGCACTCCAGCGCTTGCCGTTGCGCTGGTTCATTTGGAAATACGCGTTGCCGAAATTGTCGCCACGGTTAAATTCGTCGATCTTTGGGATCCCACATTCTTCGGCGGCATCTCGCCAAGCATCTAAGATCTCCCAATTCACGCGCCGCTCTTCTACGCGCATCTCGCCATTGCCGCCGTGAAAATCGTCGGCACCGTGTTGGTAGTTTTCGGAACGGCGAAAGATCGGCAATACGTCCTGCCAGCCCCAGCCACGGTTGCCAAGCTCGGCCCAGTGATCGAAGTCAGATTGTTGGCCACGCATGTAAATCATGGCGTTAATGGACGAACAACCACCCAAAACTTTACCTCGGGCGTAGCCAATACTGCGGCCGTTCAAGCCTGGCTCGGCTTCGGTTTCAAAGCACCAATCTGTGCGCGGGTTGCCAATGGTGTAGAGGTAACCGACTGGAATATCTATCCAAAAATAATTGTCTTTTTTGCCCGCTTCGAGCAATAACACTTGTTTGCTTGGGTCCTGGGACAAGCGATTGGCTAAAACACAACCAGCGGTGCCTGCGCCAACAATGATGTAGTCAAAGCGTTGGTTTGACGAATTTGCCATGGTTCCCCTTTTACATTCAGCGGACGCTGCCTAACTGCAAGCTGTGGCGAAATGCTAGGCTGGTACCGCAGAATGTCAATTGCGATGACCGAATTGTTGCAGTAGTGGCCAACACTTTGCTACTACCCTCAATCCCATTAGCGCGGTTATGCTGCACACATAATTCAACAATGGGAGGAGTGCTATGAGACTTTATATGGTGCCGGCGGCGCCGAACCCAACTAAGGTAATGCTTTACATTGCTGAACGCGAAGCCTCGGGCGGTGCATTACCGATTGAGCAAATTGTCGTGAATACCCTCAAAGGTCGCCACCGAGAACCCGAACACTTGGCGCGTAATCCGTTCGGAACGTTACCCGTTTTAGAGTTGGCCGATGGTCGCTATTTGCTTGAGTCGCTATCGATCATTCGATTTTTAGAAACAGTGCAACCGGAATCTGCGTTAGTTCAGGGTGATGCAGCAACTCAGGCGCTCGCCTACGATCTCGAACGCACAGTAGAGCTGCGATTTGCTAATTTTGTCGGGCGCTATGTACACGCCACGAACTCGCCTTTGGGTTTGCCCGCCGATCCGCAATTGGCCAAAGAGTTGCTGGGATCTATGAGCCAAGCCTTGGACTATCTGCAGGACTTGCTTGCAGATGGCCGCGACTGGCTGGGCGGTGAGCAAGCGTCGTTAGCTGACATCACGTTGCAGTCAGCTCTGCAATTTGCGCGCTTCGCTAAAGTCGAGGTGATAAATAATCATCCGGGCCTGCAAGCTTGGGATCAGCGTTATCGACAGCGTCCTGCTGCTCAGGCGGTGTTGCGGTTCTGATTAGAGGCAGAGATGGACGGTGAATTTAGCCGTCCTTTTGTGGCCAATACTTGTCTTTTAATAGGCGCTTGTACAGCTTCCCGGTGGGTAACCTAGGTAGTTCATCCGTGAAGTCGATGGATCGAGGTAGTTTGTAAGCCGCGAGGTGCTGCTTGGCAAATTCCATCAGCTCGTCCACTAAGTGTGCGTCTTGGGCAACATTTTGCGCGGGTTGTACCACCGCCTTTACTTCTTCGCCAAAGTCCGTATTGGGCACGCCAAATACCGCAACGTCCTCTACAGCTGGATGTAAAATTAGCGCGTCTTCGATTTCTCGCGGATAAATATTCACACCCCCAGAGATAATCATGTAGGCCTTGCGGTCAGTAAGGTACAAATAGCCGTCGTCGTCGACATAACCCACGTCGCCGAGTGAACTCCAGTTTGCGTGAGTCGGATGAGTGGCGCTGGAAGTTTTCTCTGGCGCATTATGATATTCGAATGCCATTGCGGGCTGCTCGAAATAAATCATCCCCTCGTCACCTGGCTTTTGCTCAACACCGTCCTCGTCGCAAATATGCAGAATACCGCTATGGGCTTTGCCCACCGAGCCTGGATGTGCCAACCATTCATCCGGACCGATGATGGTAGAGCCATTGCGCTCGGTACCGGCGTAGTACTCCCATAAAATGGGGCCCCACCACGTCATCATTTGTTGTTTGATCTCAACTGGGCAGGGTGCAGCTGCATGGATAGCGCAACGGTGTGAGCTCAAATCGTAGCGATCACGCAGTTCATCGGTGAGTTTCAGCATGCGTACAAACATGGTTGGCACCCATTGAGAATGGGTAATGCGATATTGCTCGATGTACTTAAGCGAAAGTTCCGGGTCGAAGCGTTGCATCATGACCACCTGGCCGCCGAGCGCCAGAGTGCGCATGCAATAGCCGAAGGGTGCAGCGTGATAGAGCGGTGCTGGGGACAAATAAATTGATTCAGCGTCTATACCGTATGGATTATTAACCTCTACCCCGGGAAAGCCGCCACTGATATGTTCGCCGCTAAGAGGCCGCTTGATACCCTTAGGTTGGCCTGTGGTTCCCGAGCTATACAGCATGGCGTCGCCAGCCGGTTCCTCAGCTAAAGGCGCCTTGGGTTGGTCGGCGAGGGCTAACGCATAAGACTCGTAGCCGCTAACCGTCGTTCCCGTGATAAAGCGCTCGTCACATGCCGGCGTCAACTCCGGTAAGTCTGCAGCGATTGTCAGCACATCCGCAGTAAACAATGCCTTACTGTTAGAGTCGTTAACGATGTATGCCGCTTCCTCGGCGGTTAGGTAGCGGTTGATGCAGGTAATGTACAAACCCGAGCGATAAGCGCCCCAGGCGATTTCGAAAAACGCCAGATCGTTCTGCATCAGCAAGCTGATGTGGTCACCCGGGCGTAAACCCCGGGCATACAGTAACTGAGCTACTTGGTTCGAGCGCTGATCGAGTTCTTGCCAGCTAAGCTTTGCGCCTGAAGTCGCGTCGACCACGGCATCAGTATGAGGTTTTATGGTCGCCCAATATCCCGGATACATAAGGTTCTCACTGTAAATTTTGCTCGCTGCAGTCTATTCAGCGTTGTGGCGCCTCCAGCTTGGCCAACATGGCCGCCATATCCTCAGCTGAGGTGCTGGGTTGCACATTGCGATCTATTGCCACAATCGTACCGTTGGCGTTCATATAAAACGTATGCCGTTTGGCATAACCCCCGGCGCTGAGAACCCCAAACTGCTCAGCAACCCGCTTGCTGGTATCGCTTAACAGTGGAAAATCAGCTTCTTGCTGGGCCGCGAAACCCTGGTTGTCTGCCAAGGCGTCGACGCTTGCCATGTAGTAGCGCACGTTGTACTGGTTAAGCAAATGGCCGTTTTCTGCCAGCGATTTGCACTCGATGGTGCAGCCGCTGGTATAGGCTTTGGGAAACCAGGCCACAACTAGCCAGCTGTTGTCAGCAGCGACTAGCGTATGCGTATTGCCGTCGGTTCCCGGCAGCTCGAAGTCCGGTGCGCGGTCGCCAACCTGCAGCGCGTTAGCTAGACTGCCAGTGCTGCAAAGGGTGCCGAACAGGGCGAGTAGCGTAACGAGGGTGCGCATTGCCAATGGTTGTCTCACAGAATTTCTCCCGCGATCACTTCCAGTGCCTTGGGCTGCTGGCAGCCCAGCAACATTGAGGCGACCTGGCCGTTTGCGCCTGCAGTCTTCCAACGTTGCAGTCGCTCTTTAATGCGCTCGGCGGGTCCTACTAGATGACACGCATCGATGAGCTCGGCCGGCACAGCCGCCGCTGCCTCGTCTTTGCGACCGGATAAAAATAGATCTTGAATTTCCACCGCCGCATCCTCAAAACCCAATGCCTTGGCGTAATTGTTATAGAAGTTCTTATCCCGAGCACCCATGCCGCCGATGTACAACGCCATATTTGCGCGGATTGGCATCATGCATTGTTCGACATCATCGCCCATGGATACTGTGACAAAGGGTGAAACTTCGAATTGGCTCATATTCTTGTCGCCAGCTGCCGCGAAACCCTCATTTATTGGTGCATCAAATACCTGATGTTTTTCCGGGTCCATCCAGATTGGGAAGAACCCGTCGCAAACTTCTGCTGCCGCAGCAACGCCCTTAGGTGTAATGCTGGCAGAGAAAATTGGAATATCCTCTTCGCAATGCAAAATACTCTTCAGCGGTTTGCCCAAACCAGTTGCACCTGCGCCCGTGTAGGGCAGTTGATACAGTTCACCTTCGAAACTGAGCGGTGCTTCGCGACGAAATATCTGCTTCATAATCTGCACATATTCTTTTAGGCGGGTAACGGGCTTACCGTAAGGCACGCCATGCCAGCCCTCGACAACTTGTGGTCCCGAGGCTCCAAGGCCAACAATAAATCGTCCGCCAGAAAGTTCCGCCAAACTCATAGCCGTCATAGCGGTCATAGCTGGTGATCGCGCCGGCATCTGCATGATGGCGGTACCCACTTTTATTTTATCGGTATGCGCGAGCATCCAGGTTGCGGGGGTTACCGCGTCGCCGCCCCAAGCCTCAGCGGTCCAGACCGAGTCGAAGCCAAGAGTTTCGGCGTGTTTTATGACCTCTAGATTCACCCTTACCCGTGGGCCAATGCCCCCTGCTAATAATCCTAGTTTCATAGTATTTCTCCCTTGTTTAATTCTTAAGCGGCGTTCCCTGGGGTCGCCATTTGTGTGTTCATAGCCTCGGTGTCGGCTAAATCTTTGCGCATATGTCGAGCACCCAGAAAGTAGTGACCTGCTGCCCAGACGTTTGCCATAACTGCTAGACATAGAGCATAGCGAATGGATTCCTGACCAAAGGTCGGAGCCAAGAAGTCGCTGGCGACACCGACGAGGTAGGGGCCTAGCCCCATGCCGATGAGATTCAGCACGAACAGCAAAATAGCTGAAGCAACAGCGCGCATCCTCAAACTGACTAAAGCCTGAGTCATAGCGAAAGACGGTCCGAGGTACATGTTCCCGAGAACCGTAACGAGCATCAGGCTAGCGATTACAGCACCGATGCCACCGTACAGGTAAGCAAGAAATTGAAAGGGCACCATGACGAAAGTGGCAATACCTGGAACCCAAAAATACCAACGTTTTTCGCCAGTGCGATCCGCGAGTTTGTCTGCCCAGTAGCCGCCTAGGAATGTACCAATCGCACCAATTCCTGAAACTAGAGCGAGCCAGCTGCCAACCTCGGCGATAGGCATTTCATGGATGCGGATAAAAAACGGTGCATTCCATGTGCCTGCGCCATAGCCAACAAAGGCGTGTAACCCCGCCGCGAAAGACAAGTGCCGAAATGAACGTTTGCTCCACAACAGACCCAAAACTTGGGACACACCGGGTGCTGCAGGGCCTGCATCTGGAGTTTTTTCAGTGGGCTTAGAGTTGTCAATGACGATGCCATCAGACATGCCGCGAGGTGGCTCACGCAGTGTGAACCAGATCACTAGGGCGACCAGTACGCCGGGAAGGCCCACCAGATAAAATGTATTTCTCCAACCTAACGCCTCAGCACCCCAGCCGCCGACAAAATTACCGATCATGCTGCCGATGGGTATGCCGAGGGCGTAGATCGATAGGGCAGTGGCACGTGCCTCTACTGGAAAATAATCTGAGATTAAAGAATGGCTAGGCGGACTCGCGCCAGCTTCGCCGGCACCCACACCAATTCGGGCTAACAGTAGGCTCATAAAGTCAGTAGCGCGACCGCAGAGTGCTGTCATAAGGCTCCAGACCACCATGGCGATGGCTAGAATCTTTACTCGGCTTTTGCGGTCCGCGAGCATGGCGATGGGTATGCCCAAGAATGTATAGAACACGGCGAATGCCAGACCGCCAAGAAAACCAAGCTGCGTATCGGTGAGCGTGAGTTCGAGCTTTATGGGTTCCAGCAGGATGGAAAGGATTGTGCGGTCGACAAAGTTAACGATATAGCCTACTAACAAAATGCCCAAAGCGTATTTCCGATAGGCAGGGCTGAAATGATTTTGATTCGCCACTTTTACTCCCCTTATTGCTCTGTATCTATTCGGTCCGATCTAATAACCACCAGCGCATAGTTCGTGTGACTAAGTCGGCGGCATCCTGCTGTACAAAATGGTTCGCCTTGGGTGTTGTAACCAAGGTGACGTTATTGTCGACCCAGTCCCACGTATTATTTAACCCATCTGAGTGTAAAGCGGTATCTTGCAGCCCGTGAAAAATTAGCAGCGGCATCGGCAACTTTGGCATCGGTTCACTGCTCGCAACGGCGCTAGATTGGCCTGGTCGTGGGTAATTGGCTTTGTAGAAGTTCAGCATGCCGCTGAAGCTAGAGCGCGCAAATGCCGCCTCGTATAACGATTTTACCGCTGGATCTCGCACCCAGCCCGCAAGCGTTTGCGCTGTCATGGGGCCGCCAAATACGATATCGGGGTCGTCAGCAGAACCCTCTATGAAACGGCGCGCATAGGCGCTATTGCGTTGTTGCTCAGGGTTATTCGCCAACTCCCGTGCCATGCCGTTGGGGTGCGGAAGATTAAGAATGACGAGATTTTGCACTACCTCGGATGCGTTGAAGGCGACCTGCCACGCCACTGCGCCGCCCCAATCATGGCCGACCACGGTAGCCTTGGCTGCGCCCGTATCACGAATCACGGCTACCACGTCGCTAACCAGATTAGGCATGGCGTAGGCATCTACGCCGTCGGGTTGATCGCTGCGGTTATAGCCGCGTTGATCCATCGCAACCACGGTGAAGTCTTTTTTCAGCCCGTTCATCTGGTGGCGCCAGCTGTACCAGTAGTCGGGAAAGCCATGCACCATTACGACTAGAGGGCCGCTGCCTGCTTTCACGTAATGGATTTTAACGCCGTTGTTGTCGACGTAGTGGTGGCTAACCTCC
>CAJXAC010000086.1 GCA_913050035.1 uncultured Gammaproteobacteria bacterium
CCGAGAACGCAGCTATCAATTTGCGCGCCCTCCTGAATAACTCCGACGGTGTTAGACCAATCTTGCGAGCCTGTGAACCCGGCGAAACACTGTCTAAAAGCTGCGCCATAAGACTACGCGGTTGCACCCGGCAGACTCTGAGCGCTTCGTCTTCCGTGACATCGAAGTATACGTCGACACCAAGCGGCTCACTGATTTGCGCGCGCAGATACTCGCCGAGGGTTTTGTTACTGGGTTCTATGCGACGAAAAATCTCATTAACGATCCAGCCGCGCGTGATCGCATGATATTCCCGGGGAGAATCCCCCTCAGGAAACCGCAGCGGGTGCTGTTCTAAAACACTGCCCACACTATTATGTTGCAGCGCGGAGGTTTCTAGCTGGGCGGCGGACAGGGTTACGTTTAACTGAGCAAGCCCTCCTTCATGCCGCATCACATCGGCTACCGTCAGAGTATCCTTACCCGCACCAACAAATTCTGGCCAATAGGCGGATACAGGCTTGGTGAAATCCAATAAACCCTGATCGGCGAGCATGGCCATCAAAATTGACTCTAGACTTTTCCCGCTGCTGAACACGTTTACTAACGTATCTGCGGAAAAATGATCGGAGCCAGAGCTGGCCCAGAGATCAACAACCCGCTCCTCACCCACATAGATACAAAGCTGCGCGTTCTTGTCTCTTGAGGCCGAGAGGGACTGTTGAAAAAGTTCACGCACGGGCTCAAATGCCGGTTTAACTTCACCACTAATATGCATGTGCACTACTCCCCCGTATCACAAACTGCACCGCAAGCAGCTATAGCACAATCGATTCCCACTCAGTAAGCGCACTATCCAATCGACCGACCATATCGTGCATTTCGTCGGTGGTAATGGTCAGCGGCGGCGACAGCCAAGACGGAATACCCCGCCGGAATGCGGCTTGTCGTCTAGGCCCGTACAGACTTCCATACATAACTAGTCCATGCTTCAGGGTAATGGCCGAGTAAAGCTTCTCCGCTTGCAGCGCAGGATCGAAGAACTCCAAAGTCTGTTTGTCCTTAATCAACTCCAAGACCATCATCAGACCCCAACCGCGAACGTCTCTAACGGTCGGATGCGCTAGGAGTTTTTCGCGATAAGAAAAGAGCACTTCACTTTGCTTTCTACAGTTTTCCAACAGATTTTCGTCACGAATAATGTCGATCAATTCAGCGCCTGCCGCGCAGCCTAAAGGATGCCCGCCATTTGTGAATCCATGAATAAAGTGCGTCTCGCCGGCCTCGAAAGGTGCATTAATCTCCGCTGAGACGGCTACCGCGCCAAATGGGATATAGCTGCTAGCGATGCCCTTAGCCAAGGTCATAATGTCTGGCACGACATCGTAGTGATCCATAGCAAACCACTCTCCCGTTCGGCCGAAGCCGGTAACGACTTCATCAGTGATCAGCAGCACATCATAGCGGTCACAGATCTCGCGTATTGTCCGCCAATAACTGGCAGGCGGCACCACCGCATAATCTGCACCGCAACCGTGCGGTGTTGCAAGAAAGGCGGCAACCGATTGAGCGCCTTCATAGTGGATCGCGGTTTCTAGCGCTTTCGCACACTCTACACCCCACTCCTCTCTGCTAACCTCTGCCGGCCGGTCAAAGTCTGAGTACTGCCGGATGTGCGGCCACTTGGGGATCATTGGCATAAACGGTTTGTGCGAACCCGGCGACCCGGAGGCGCCGAGCGTAGCTAATGTCATACCGTGATAGCTGTCGTGAACACTGACGATCTTGTACTTGTCAGGATTCCCTCGTGAAATCTGCGCCTGACGAGCCACTTTAAAGGCCGTTTCAACCGCTTCTGAGCCACCGGACACCAGATAAATATGATCTAAATTTCCAGGCGTTATCTCAGCCAATTTCTTGCAGAACTTTGCGCGTAGCGGGTCAGCTAGTACTGGATGGGTGTAGGCATATTTGTCTAACTGATCCGCAATCGCCGCTTTCATACGGGGATGGTTATGGGGCAAATTTACCGCAAATGGCCCCCCAGAGGCATCGAAATAACGATTGTCTTTGTCGTCATAAATGTAAACCCCTTCAGCTCGCGCAATCTGCACATTCATCGGGTGGTATGAAAAGATGTGGCGATAGTCGCCATCGGGATTTTGATAATCCGGTAAATTTTGACCATGCATACTCATCGCTCACCCCCTTAGGTTATGCCCCGAAATTAGCACTTCAAGCCAATGCTTGTCAGCATATTCCTCACGACGTACGCTACTGTAATGCGGGCTTAAATCAAGCCAGCGGCAGGGGAGCAACATAGTGAAGCAGCGCGAACTTCAGACCCGACCTGCGGATACTCCAAGCAATGACCTCGCTGAAATCCTCGAACGCGACGGCTGTGTGGTACTCGAGGACTTTGTTTCGCAATCTCACCTAGCATCCATCAATCGTGACCTGCAGCCCTTTATCGACGCCACCATGCGCTCGAAAAATAACTTTGGTGGATTTAAAACCACACGAACGGGCGCCTTAATGGCGCGTTCTCCAGCGTGTCGAGATTTGGCCATAGAGCCCCGAATACTCAAGCTCGTAGAAACCTTTCTCGGACCCTACGCCAATACTTTCCAGTTACACGTCACTCAGGCTATTCGCGTGCTGCCCGGCGAGACTGCTCAGATGCCCCACCGCGATCGCTGGGCCTGGAGCCAACTTCAGCTTCCGCCAGACGTTGAACCTAGAGTGAATCCTGTGCTCGCCAAGCTCATGACCGAAATTGAACCCCAACTTAACCTAATGCTTGCTCTAACCGAGTTTACAGCGGCAAACGGAGCCACCCGCATAGCGCCAGGTTCAACGCGCCTGGCTGACGACGTGCAGGTGCCAGAGGAAGCCTTTGTTGCCGCCGAAATGAGCCCCGGCTCAATGCTTATTTTTACTGGCTCGGTGTTCCATGGGGCCGGCGCCAACACGAGTCAGGAAGACCGGATAGGACTGAATATCGACTATGCGGTTGGCTGGCTGCGCCAGGAAGACAACCAGTATCTCTCGTGCCCTCCGGAGATAGCCAAGGACCTGGATCCAAAGCTTCAGGAGTTGCTTGGCTATGCTGTAGGTGGTCCCTCCCTCGGCTATTTCACGCCACCCCTGCCGGCAGGTGAAGATTTATGTCCGCCACAACGAGCGCTCGAAGACGGCTTAGCTACCCCCAAACTTAAACCCGACGGTCAACTGCTGACCGGAATAGAAAAGAATTAAACAACCCAAAGGATCAACCCATGAAATTAGACGGCAAGGTATCGCTCATTTCGGCATGTGGCAGAGGTATCGGTAAAGAAATCGCGTTAACACTGGCGAAAGAAGGGTCTAGTGTGGTTATTAACTCATTCAGCAATGAGAACACCCAAGCACTCGCACGCGAGTTGGAGGACCTAGGGGCAAAGGTGGTCGCGGTCCCAGGCGATATAACAAAATCTTCAATCATCCTTGCAATGGTTGATGCTGCCATCGATGCCTTCGGCAAGATCGATATTCTAATTAACAATGTCGGCGGGGGCTCGTCCACCGACATTACAGATAAAGACAACCCGCTTGCCGAAGTAGAAGCTGTGTGGGACGGGACCTATGCCATGAGCCTGAAAGCTCCGGTGCTCATGTGTGAAGCAGTAATGCCGCATTTCATCGAGAGAAAGTCGGGCAAGATAATTAACATGTCATCTCTGGCAGGCAGACCTGGTATGCCACACGTGGACCTTGTCCCGTTGTCATCCAGCTACCACAGCGCGAAAGCCGGATTGATTCGCTATACCCAACTGCTTGCGGATCAAGTCGGTCGCCATAACATCAATGTGAATGCGATATGCCCCGGAATAATCTACACAGACGGCTGGCGAGAACTCTCCGAGGCGATGGTCGCGAATCACCCAGACTATAAGGGAGAGGATCCACGCGAATGGTTTTTGGGTGTTGGCCAAGGCAGATATGCAGGTGAGGGCCTACCCCAGACTCCCCTGCGGCGGGAGCAAACCACGGCCGACATCGCGGAAGCGGTACTGTTTCTTACTTCCGATGCAGCTGCAAACATCACTGGGCAAACTCTGAATGTGGACGGCGGTATGGCTAAGGACTGAGAAATGCACAATAGCCTTTGAGCATTTAGTTCGTCCCTATAACGGTTTCATGGGCCGGGTCTCCAACCGCTGAACTAGTATGATCAATTAGCACGGCTCGCTCTCGATCAGTGGGATCACCACGTTTCGGTCCAGGGTCGCAAAACCACCTCGTAGGCCCAGGTAGACCGGTGTTGCCGATGCAGTTCCAGATACAGTTGTGCGATGCGCTCAGGATGCGCCATATTGTCATCCACCGTTTCGCCCGCTAAACGGTGCGCTCGCGAACCATCCTCGTGCTCCCAACCGATCGCCGCATCAATTGGCACGTGCGCAATATGGATTCCCTTCGGCATGAGTTCCCTCGCCATACTTTGCGCCAAACCCGATTTACCATGAGAAGCCGCTGCAAAAGCCCCGCTGAGTGGATAGCCTTTTATGGCAGCACTGGCATTCGTAAAAATAATAGATCCGCGATGCTCTAAGTCGGCGTCTGTTGCGAGCATGCGTTTGGCGGCTTGTTGCGCAACCAAAAAGGCACTGAAAGTTGAATTCTTTAAAGTTTCAAGCACCAAGTGAGGGTCGACTTCTGCTATCGGCTTGCGAAACACTTCTGCAGATCTGCCATCAATATTGTGAACCACTAGCCGTGGAGCACCTAACGTCTCATCTACCGTATGAAAAAGACTTTCGACCGCTAGCGGATCAGCGGCGTCGCACTGAATTAATTTAACGTCGAAGTCGTTTTCGAGGCCCTTTAGAACGGGTTTCTCGATATTTCTCGCGGCTACGACAACACGCATACCACTTTTGGTAAAAAGCCTGGCACAACTTGCGCTAATGCCAGGACCACCGCCCACCACTATTGCAATTTCTTCCTTTACGATCGAATTCACAAGACCACCTCAGTAGACACTCCTCACAGCAGTGTAACCGTAATTCTGCCAAGACGACGAACAATCGATTCAAGAACTAATCATGCCCACTGGCCCCATCCAGGGATCGAGCGATTGTTGAAATTCCAAGCGAAAATTCGACACTCAGTACGCGCGTTCTAGATATCAATAAAGAGATTCAGTAACAGGCTCAAATTGCAAAGCCCATGCGGTATGCTTGACAGAATAGTTTCTGGGGAGAGCTAACTATGGCCACAAATGACAAAGTGATTTCGCCCGAAGTGCTTGGATTCGACCCCGACGCGCTTGCCCAACGCTACGCCGCAGAACGCGACAAACGTATCCGCGCAGATGCCGAAGCGCAGTTCGTACAGCTTTCGCACGATTCGCCCTTTACGAACAAATATCTTGAAGAGGATCCCTACTGCAAAACGCTAGATCGTGCGCCCCTAAAAGACCAGCGCGAGGTCATTGTTATTGGCGGCGGTTGGGTCGGTATGCTTACTGCGGCGCGGTTGGTTGAGGCCGGAATTTCCGATGTGCGTATCGTCGAGAGCGGCGGTGATTTTGGTGGCACCTGGTATTGGAACCGCTACCCCGGCGCACAATGCGATATCGAGTCATACAGTTATCTGCCGCTGCTGGAAGAAACAGGCTATGTGCCAAAGCTGCGATTTTCATATGCGTCAGAGATTTACGAGCACGCCCAGAGAATCGGCAGGCATTTCGATCTCTATAAAGACGCAGTCTTTCAAACCTGGGTGACCGAGTTACGCTGGCTCGAGGACGAGTCGATGTGGCTGGTGGCAACAAACCGCGGCGATGAGATGCGCGCCCGCCATGTCTGCCTCGGTACGGGACCTGCCAACAGACCGCGTTTGCCGGGCATTCCCGGTGTTGAGAAATTCAAAGGTCATTCATTTCACACCTGTCGCTGGGACTACGACTATACCGGAGGCGGTCCAGACGGCGGCCTCACTGGTCTGGCAGACAAGACCGTTGCCATTATCGGCACCGGCGCCACGGCAGTGCAATGTGTTCCGGCATTAGGTGAGGGCGCGAAGCAACTCTATGTGTTTCAGCGCACGCCATCGTCGGTAGATGTGCGCAACAACGCTGAGACCGATCCAGAGTGGGCGAAGAACCTCAAGCCCGGTTGGCAGAAGGAGCGACAGAAGAAATTCGGCGAGGCATTTTTGGGCGGACCGATCGATCCGGCTTTTGCCGATGACGGCTGGACCCGGCTGACCCGCAATGTGACAGAATTGGCTAACCAAACCGAAGGCAAGGTGCCCGGTCTTGTACAGATTGCTGATTTCAAAACCATGGAAGAAATCAGAGGATTGGTTGACGAAAACGTAAGAGATCCTGAGGTCGCAGAGAAACTCAAGGCGTACTACAACCAGTTCTGCAAGCGCCCTACGTTTAATGACTTTTATCTCGACACGTTCAATCGGCCCAACGTGGAACTGGTTGATGTCAGCGCCACACAGGGCGTCGAGGCGATTACTGAAAACGGCATCATCGCCAACGGCAAGGAGTACGCTGTTGACTGTATTGTTTATGCCAGCGGTTTTGAAATTACCTCCAGTTATGAGCGGCGTCTCGGCATTCCGATCTTCGGCGTTGGCGGCAAGTCGATCTACGAACATTGGCAAGAGGGCATGCGCACCATGCACGGACTGATGGTCAGCGGTTTCCCAAACCTATTCCTCTGCGGCGGCGGTTTTGTATTTCAACTCGGAGCCAACTATGCCCACGGTATCGATGTGCAAGCCGGACACGTAGCTTATACGATTAAGGAGTTGGGCAATCGCGGCATCAAGTCTGCAAACGTGTCGATCGCAGCGGAGGAGCGTTGGATTGCTGATCAGCTCGAGACCAAGGGCGGCGGCTTCGTACTTGGGGGATCGCCAGACACCTGTACACCGGGCTATTACAATCAGGAGGGCACCACCCAGCGTTACCGTAATGTGCGTCGCGAGACCTACAGCAAAGGCGTTGGCGCCTACATGAAGTTGCTGCGCCAATGGCGTGACGATGGCGAGTTGGAGGGTCTGGAGTTGAACTAGCCGCGCATCATTCGTTTTAAGTCGTCAAGAGAATAACGCGCCTTGAGGAGACTGCTTGCTTTGATCTCTCAAAGGTTATGCGGTATTCATCGAGAAAATGCTCCGCATTTATGCTTGCACCTATATTCTGATAGTTGATCTATGCAGTTGTGAGGGACGCCGATATTTACAACGGTTCCAAGCCCTCTTGGCTGCTATTCGAGAGATGGTTCTGAAGAAACTTCAACAGCGTCAAAAAGTAATCCTCCCGATTTTCTTCACTGAAAAAGCCGTGTCCTTCGCCATCTCGGAATAGCGTTTCGTATGGTTTACTGTATTTATCCATCGCTTCCATCATTCGATAGGTGTGATCGATCGGCGCCCTCACATCGTCTTCGCCATGCACAAATAACACCGGCGTCTTGAGTAGATTGGCTCGATTTGTCGGTGATTGTTCTTGTTGAATTTGTGCTGAAACAAGCATTTCATCCAACAGATATTTACCACCCTGATCCCACAAATGGTTCCCCGCTTTTCCAGCAACGTCACCTTTTTTGTAGAGCATAGGCAAATCGTATACCCCGACATACCCTACCGCAGCTTTAAAAAGGTCCGGTGCAAGAGTTGCACTCTGCAGTGCGGAGTAACCTCCAAAACTTGCTCCAACTATGGCGATCCGATCCTTGTCTGCGTAGCCCTCCGCAATGGCCCAGTTAACTGCATCGATAATGTCATATTGAATTTTTCGGCCCCATTCGCCGTCGCCTTGCCGCATGAACTCAAGCCCAAATCCGTCTGAACCTCTAAAATTAAGTTGCAGAACTGCAAAGCCATGGCGGGCTAACAGTTGGGTTTCGCTATTAAAACCCCAATAGTCCCTAGAACGTGGCCCACCGTGCGGGATGATAACTAAGGGGTTATTTTTCTCCGACCCGGCGGGAAACGTAATGTAAGCCGGTAATGCAAGCCCATCGCGCGCAGTAATTTCTAATGCCTCCATCGGCCGAAGTAATTCGCGATTAATATGATCGAGCGCCACGAAAACCTCCCGCAGGCTTCCGCTTTGCACATCGAAAAGCATATATTTGCTTGGCTCAGAACCGGAATAAACGCTAAAAAGCACCTTACTGTGATCTTCGCTAAAGCTGACTGAGCCTATGCCGTGATTGGGGAACGCGCCAGCAATTGCCGCTAAAATTTGCCCCGCCGGATGCTCATCATCAATGACATGAAGCTTGGGGTAGTGTCGCTCTGTTTCAACCGCAATTAACCGTCCCTCGCGCAGATAAATCACAGTGGGATCCGATTCTGCATCTGAAAATAGGCGCTTTACATCACCGTTGTCGGGGTTTACCGCGAACAGGCTGTCCATTACGTCGCCATCTAATGCGCCCTGTATCAGAACTCTACCGTCAGCTAGGACTCCCCGCGGATACCAGCCGTATCCAGAGGAAGCCTGTTTAAAAGGCAAATCAACATCAGTCCAACCTTTCTTAAAGCCTCGGTAAAAAGACAGTCGCGAGCGGCTTTTTGAATCAATACCGTAAAAGTATCGAAGCGCGTCTTTATATTTCGGGTTTTCCGATAGGGAGAATATCCCCTGACCTAGAAACGGAGGTTTTGACACCTTTGAGCGCAATTTGCCTCGAACACGCGAGCCATATATGTCAGACAAATCGAATTTGATCCTTCGCGCATCACGGTCAAAGTAGCTGGTAACTATCGTGCGCTCGTCGATCTGGCCCTCAAAACTACCGAAGTCATCCACACGATTGGAGCCATCAAAATTCATCATAACGAACCGGGATGAACGATAACCCGATTCGGAAAACTTACTGTTTTTACGAATAGAAAAAAGCAATCGTTTATCATTTAGCCACAGTACGCTGTCGACGTGACTTCCGTCCGCAAACCCTACCGAGTTAACAATTTTATTTTCACGAAGGTCGAAAATATGGACGCCTCTTTGGGGTCGGCCTGAATCTTTACGCAATCGAACGCCGACAGCGATTCGCTCTCCATCGGGCGATAGCTTTGCTGTCCAGAACTCGCCTCTTTTGGAAATATCCCCGATAAATGCGTGATCGATCTCAAAAGCAAAATTTGGAGCAGCACAGAAAACAAAGATCAGTAGAAACAATGTTCGGCTCATTATCTTGTCCATCTGGGGTTAAACGTCGAGGCGAGACTCCATGTTCAGACGAAAATTTTGCAAATA
>CAJXAC010000087.1 GCA_913050035.1 uncultured Gammaproteobacteria bacterium
CGGCAGCTTTCACTTTTATAAGTCTGATCCAGCCGAGCACTGGTTGCTGACCGATCTAGGACCTGAGCCATTGGGTAATGACTTTTCAGGGGAACACCTATTTCAACAGGCTCGGCGACGCCGTATTGCGGTAAAAAATCACATCATGGATAGCAAGGTTGTGGTCGGTGTTGGCAATATTTACGCAGCTGAGGCGCTGTTTGGTGCTGGAATTCGGCCCACGGTCCAAGCCTGCCGTGTGACGCGGATAGGTTATGAGCGGTTGGCATCACAGATTTCACAGATCTTGGCGCGTGCCATTCAGGTTGGCGGCACAACGTTAAGAGACTTTGTTGGCTCCGATGGTCAGCCGGGGTATTTCCGGCAAAGTCTCAATGTATATGGCCGCGCTGGTCAACCCTGTCGGGTATGCTCGTCACAGCTCAAAGGGATGGTGTTAGGCCAGCGCAGCACGGTCTATTGCCCCACCTGTCAAAAGACCAGCGGCTGGCGATAGCTTCAGTCTGATTGCGCAGCCAGAGCGGCGGCCACCTTCGGGTCAACAAATTGCGAAATATCGCCACCCATGGCTGCAATTTCTCGCACCAAGGTCGATGAGATAAACGAGCAGTCTTTGGATGTTGGCAGAAATACATATTCGACATCGGGTGCTAGGGATCGATTCATATCGGCCATTTGAAATTCGTAATCAAAGTCCGTAACGCTGCGCAGTCCACGCAGAATAAAGCGGGCTCCTTTGGCCGCAACGAAATCTACCAGCAGAGTGTTGAAGCCCTCAACTGAGACGCGGTCGCCGTATTGGTTCGCAACGTCTTGGCAGAGCGCGATGCGATCAGCTAGGGCGACCTTGGGATCTTTTTGCGCTGAGGTACCGATCGCCAGGATCACGTGGTCGAACAAGTGCAATGCTCGATCAATCAGATCGGTGTGGCCATTGGTAATAGGATTAAAAGAACCCGGATAAACGACGATGTTTTTGCTCATGTTGGTGCTGCCCCTCAGCAGTTTTACCTAATTGGTTGCTTCCTCAGGAGGAGCGGATGGTAGCTGGGCACCTCACCCGCCGCAACTTAACCGGGGGTTGCCAAAATACTGGATGTCGTGCCCGCTGACGTAGTTTTGTGCGCAGACAGCCGAAACCGTGCGCACAGCTCTAACAGTATTTTTTCGCTGGATCCTTCAAGGTATACGTAGCCGCCAATCAGAGCTCGCGTAGACAAGACGCTTAATGCGTAATCCAACAATTCTGGCTGCTGATAGGGTGGGTCTAAAAATATGATGTCGAAAGGGTCGGCGGCAGTTTCAAGGAAGCGCTCAGCACGGTTGTTTACAACGTGGCAGTTTTTTGCATTGAGTTGCTGGATATTTGCAGAAAGCGCTGTTGCGGCCGCTCTGCTGGACTCAACGAAGGTGACGCTGTGTGCGCCATTAGAAGCGGCCTCAAAGCCCAGTGCTCCGGACCCGGCAAATAGGTCTAAACAATCAGCGCCTGCTAATTCCGGTCGCAGCCAATTGAATACCGTTTCGCGAGTGCGACCCAGAGTTGGGCGCAACCCCGCAGTCTCTGGAAAACTGAGCATGCGACTGCGCCAAGTGCCGCTGATTATGCGCACTTTTTGCTGACGATCTTTAGCAGAACGACTAATGTTTCTGACTACCGGCGGTTTTAGCGTATTTCATAGGCGAGTCATTATAGAATGTGCGACTTCAAAGCACGACAGAGACACACTCCATGCCGCCTTCTTTTGGAGCCCAATACGGATGACCCGCGACAATAACTCCTCGGCAGATGAACAACGCTTTTTTGGGCGCCTGCGCAGGGGGCTGGCCAAGACCAGGAATCAGCTCGCCACCGGTGTGGGCAATTTGCTGCTGGGTGAAAAAGAGATCAGCACTGAAGCGTTAGACGACCTGGAAACGGCGCTGCTTACTACGGATGTTGGGGTTGAGGCCACCAGAAGCATCGTTGATGAACTCACCGCCCAGGTCTCGCGCAAACAACTGGCAAATATGGACGCCCTCCATCAAGCATTGCATGAACTCATGGTGGAGCGGCTGCGCGCGCTGGAAAAGCCCTTCGAGTTGGGTTCGGGAGCACCCCGGGTGATCTTTTTCGTGGGCGTGAATGGTGTGGGTAAAACCACCACAATCGGCAAATTAGCTAAGCGTTTAATGGCCGAAGGTCGTAGCGTCATGCTCGCCGCCGGAGATACGTTTCGCGCTGCCGCAGTTGAACAACTGCAGGCTTGGGGTGAGCGTAATGGGGTACCGGTGATAGCCCAATCCCAAGGATCCGATGCGGCGTCGGTGGTCTTCGACGCGGTACAGGCGGCGCAGGCGCGGGGCGTCGATGTTTTGCTCGTGGACACCGCAGGGCGCCTGCAAGCGAAAACCCAGCTGATGGATGAACTGGCTAAGGTTCGTCGGGTGGTCCAACGTATTGACGCCGAAGCGCCGCATGAGGTTGTTTTGGTGTTGGATGGAGGGGTTGGCCAAAATGCTTTGAGCCAGGTGGAGTTATTTTATGAGGCCGTGGGCGTAACGGGCTTAGTTGTTTCAAAATTAGATGGCACAGCCAAGGCTGGCGTTGTTTTCGCGATCTCGCAACGTGCCCTGACGGGGGAGGCAAGTAGTTTGCCCATTTACTTTGTTGGGGTTGGCGAGGGCGAAGATGATTTGCGACCCTTCGTTGCAGACCAATTTGTACAAGCCCTTTTAGCCACAGATGCTGCAGACGAGAGCTGAGTTTGAGCGCCATTGTTTTTGAACGGGTTACCAAACGTTTTGACAACGGTCAGGAAGCGTTATCTGAGATTAGTGTTGAATTTGCATCGGGGTCGATGACTTTTTTGACCGGTCATTCGGGCGCTGGCAAAAGTACGTTCTTAAGATTGCTGATCGGCGCAGAAACAGCAACACGCGGACGTATTTATGTCGATGACGTGGACATCAGTCGGTTGGGTGCACGACGAATGCCATGGTACCGGCGTGAGGTAGGTGTGGTGTTCCAAGATCACAATCTGCTCCTCGAACACAGTGTTTTCGACAACGTTGCGTTGCCGTTACGTATCAATCACCTTGGAGAAAGAGAGGTGGCCAGCCGAGTGCGTGGCGCATTAGGCAAGGTTGAATTGTTGGGTAAAGAGCATTTGATGCCCAGCCAGTTGTCCACAGGTGAGCAACAGCGCGTCGGTATTGCTCGTGCGGTTGTTGGCAGACCGAAGATACTCTTGGCCGACGAACCCACAGGCAATTTGGATCCAGATTTGGCGCGCAGCGTTATGGAACTGTTTGGTCGGTTCAATGAATTGGGCACCACAGTCTTAATCGCGAGCCACGACATCGCATTGATTCAGTCCCTAGGAATGCCGACCCTAAATCTGGCCGCAGGCCGTATTGCTGATACGAACGGAGTTTTGGATGGCGGGTAAATCCTCGGCAAATCGGGGTAAGCGTTGGCCGGCTCCAGCATTTCGTTTGAGCGATTGGTTTTCGGACCACAGGCGTGCAATTGCCGAAACTTTTGAATTTGTCAGCCTCAGACTCGGCAGCAGTTTGTTTGTCTGGTTGTTAGTGGGCATTGCGCTAGCGCTGCCTGCAGCCCTGCGTCTTGCGCAACAAAATTTTGTTGCCCTAGATGACGGCTGGCAGGGTCAACCCGGCCTAACTGTGTACTTTACGGTTGGAACCGAGCCCGACAATGTAGCCGGGGTGCAAGCGCAGCTGCGACAATCTTCGTCGGTAGCGGCGATACAGCTCACCGATGCCGAGCAAGCGCTGCAAGAATTTATGGCGGCCAGCGCAGATTCCAGCAGTCTGACCGCTGCTTTGGTGCGCTTGCCGGAAAATCCTTTACCTGCAACCTTGCAGGTGTCTGTTGTCAGCGACGCATCCCTAGAAGAACTGGGCGCTTTACGAGAGCAGCTTGTGGGATTGGACGGCGTAGATGAGGTGGTGATTGAACGCACCTGGCTTGAGTTATTGCGTAATTTGACCCAATTAGTTGAGCGCTTGGGTTTGATTCTGGGTGTGTTGTTTGCGCTTGGGGCGGTTCTGGTTACTGCCGCCTCCGTGCGTTTGGCCATAGAAAGTCGCTTGGAAGAGTTGCGTGTATTGAGTCTGGTTGGAGCTACCCGGGCGCAAATTCGGCGGCCGTTTTTATACTTTGGGGTATTTTATGGGTTGGGTGGTGCCGTGGTGGCAGCAATGTTGCTGGCCATTACATTAACAGCGATTGAGGCGCCTTTGACCGCATTACTGGGCAGTTATGACATTCCCGTGCATGTGCATGGATTCGGGGTGGTGTTTCTGCTCACATTACTGGGTGTGGGAATGGGATTGGGTGTTATTGGTGCCTTAGTGGCAGTCCGTCAGCGCATCCGCGGCGTCCAAGAAATGGCCGACTAATGGTCCAGGCATCTCATTCAAGGCATTAACATTGACTCAAAAGGTATTAGCACTCGGCAGCTGAGAGTGCTAATATTGGCCTAAAGTGTTACCGGAAGTATCACATGAGCACGAATATTATGGCCATGCCGAGTATCTCCCCAGGAGCAGATCTCGACGCGTATCTACGAACGGTCAGCCAATTTCCGATACTGGAACCCGCGGAAGAGCGGGCATTGGCCGAAAAGTTTTATAACGACGGCGATCTCGACGCTGCACGGCAACTGGTGTTATGTCACCTGCGCTTCGTTGCGCACCTTGCGCGCACCTATCAGGGCTATGGGTTACCGCATGCGGATCTGATTCAGGAAGGTAATGTGGGCTTGATGAAGGCGGTGAAGCGTTTCGATCCTTCTGTGGGCGTGCGACTCATTTCCTTTGCGGTGCATTGGATTAAAGCTGAGATGCACGAATACATCCTACGTAACTGGCGTATTGTTAAGGTCGCCACGACCAAAGCCCAGCGCAAGCTATTTTTTAACCTACGTGGTGCTAAGCGGTCACTGTCTTGGCTCAGCGCTGAAGAAACGAAAGCAATTGCGCAAGATTTAGGCGTAACCGCTGAAGAAGTGAACCGCATGGAAGGGCGTCTGAGTGCCAGTGATATGGCCTTTGACGGCTACGCAACCGACGACGATACAGTGTCCGCGCCGGTGCATTTCCTTGCGTCGGCAGCACCGGATCCAGCGGATTTGGTTGCTGATGCGGATTCACAGCGTGACGTCAGTCTGCGTCTGAGCGAAGGCCTCGCGAAATTAGATGAACGCAGTCGCGATATTTTGCAGCAGCGTTGGCTAAGCGATGCCAAATCTACGCTGCATGAATTGGCAGACGAATACGGCGTATCGGCTGAGCGCATTCGGCAGTTGGAAAAGAATGCGATGAAAAAGCTTAAACTCGCAATAGCCGACTAATAACTGCCGTGTGGCCGAAGATTTTTCTTGCTGTTGGCGGCTTGTACGGCTTGCTGGGCGTGGCTCTGGGTGCATTCGGCGCCCACGGACTGCGTGACCGCCTAGACCCGAGCCAACTCAGCAGTTGGCAGACGGCGGTGCAATACCAATTGGTTCATGGAATCGCCCTCCTTATCGTTGGTGTTTGGCTTTTGCAAACCGGTGTAGGTGCTCTGCGTTACGCTGGTGTATTTTTCGCGGTCGGTGTTGCCCTGTTCAGCGGCAGTATTTACATACTGGTGCTGACTTCGGCTTCATGGCTTGGCCCGGTAACGCCGTTCGGCGGACTGTTCTTGATGGTGGGATGGCTGGCGGTGATTTATGCTGGCGTTTTTCTGCAGCAGTAACTCCTTTGCATGACCAACCCCATGACTGACAAGGCGAATTTGCCTGAGCAGGCGTTCAGCTATATTCGACGCCGTGGTCGCTTTACTCAGGCACAGTCCCGTGCCTACGCGAACCTCCTCGACTGCTATCGTACGTCACCCCAAGAGCTACAACAGCGTACTGAACCCGTCGCTATGGAGATTGGGTTTGGCATGGGCGCCGAGTTATTGGACTGGGCGCAACAGGCTCCCTCTTGGTACCTCTGTGGTATTGAGCTTTATCAGCCGGGAATTGGTGCCATGCTGACGCGCTTGCAAAGTCGACAGCTGCATAATGTGGGGGTGATCGATCAGCCTGCGCAGCAGGTATTGGCTGCTTTACCAGACCAGCGGCTGAGTGAGGTTCGTATCTTTTTCCCAGACCCGTGGCCGAAAAAACGGCACTTTAAACGGCGCCTGATCCAGGCTGAATTTCTGCAGCAGCTGCATCGGGTGATGAAGCCGGGGGCGCTCGTTAGGCTCGCCACTGATTGGGCACCCTATGGGGAATGGATGGTCGCGCAGTTCTCGACAGTCGAAGCGTTTAAATTGATTGAGGACCGGGTGCGCCAGGCCGATGAAGAAACAGCGGTCATTCGTGGAACCACGAAATTTGAAGCCAGAGGCGAACGACTAGGCCATGCTATTCGCGACCTGGTCTACGAAAATCAGCAAAGCGCTAAATAAACGCCTGCAAGACCGAATCGAGATACCTTAAGCCTTTCTTGGTTGTGCCGCAGTGTGTGGCGGCCACTAACTCATTAGTCTGCAGTTGCGACCATTGTGTTTCTACGTTGCTCTTTGTTAAGCCGGTATGGTGTTCGAACAGCGCCCAATCAACACCATCGACCAAGCGTAGTGCGTTCATCATGAATTCAAGAGCGATCGTTTCTGCGTCTATCAGTTGTTCGGTCGATGCGATTGGGTCGGCAAGGTATAAGCGCGGTTGGCTGGTCTTGCTGACTCTTTTTGGCTGCTCGGTCTTGTTACTCCAGTCTGCTGGGGAGCGTTTGCCGTGGGCTCCGGCTCCCAAACCTAGGTAGTCACCAAACTGCCAATAGTTCAAATTATGTTGGCACTGCTGGCTCGACTGGGCGAACGCAGAAACCTCATAGCGCCTAAAGCCGTGCGCTGCCAGCAGTTCTAATCCTGCAGTCTCGATCTCATAAGTTATTTGTTCCACTGGCAATATAGGGGTGCGTCGCGCAAATTCGGTCTTTGCTTCAATGGTCAGCTGATACCAGGAAATGTGCTCAGGCTGTAATTCGATGGCGCATTGCAGATCCTGTAGTGCTTCAGCAACGGTTTGCTCTGGTAAACCCCACATAACATCCAAGTTAATATTCTCGAAGCCAGCGCCGCGAGCTTTATTAAACGCGAATTTGATCTCGTCGCTTTGATGCACTCGGCCGAGATTACGCAGTTGTTTGTCATCGAATGATTGCGCGCCAATAGAAAGCCGATTCACTCCAGATTTGCGGCTGTCTGCAAAGTCCATATATTCGTGGGTGCCAGGATTTACCTCTAATGTAATCTCAGCATCTGGATTTATTGGCAACGTAGCTAATAGTTGCCCCACGTATCGGGGATGCATAAGGCTTGGTGTGCCGCCGCCAAAGAAAACGCTATGAAAGTAATCGCCCGGGCGTTTTTGCGTTGCCCAGTCTGCTAACAACGCTGTGCAATAAGCTTGTTGATCTACCTCGCCCTTGATTGGATGGGAATTGAAATCGCAGTAGGGGCATTTCTTCACACACCAAGGGTAATGAATATACAGCCCAGCCCCGTCCAGCATAGCGCTATGAGCGGTCTTGCAACTGCGCCAACAGCGCTCGACAAGCCATGCCCCGGTGACTCATCTGATTTTTTATATCAGCAGGCAGTTCCGCCGCAGTGGCGTTATGTGCCTTCACGAAAAATAAGGGGTCGTAGCCAAACCCCCCTGTGCCCTGAGGTTCGCGTAGAATTTCACCGTGCCATCGGCCGAAGGCGATGATCGGTGTCGGATCTGTGGCGCTACGCATATAGGTCATACAGCATAAGAAGAAAGCGTTTCTGTCAGTGCACTGGGCCATTTGGGTCAGTAGCTTTGCGTTATTGTCGGCATCACTGGCATCGGCGCCAGCATAGCGTGCGGAATATACACCGGGTTCGCCATGTAGAGCGGGAACTACGAGTCCGCTGTCGTCGGCAATAGCGGGTAAGCCGGTCTGATGTGCTGCAGCCCGGCACTTTATAAGAGCGTTCTCAACAAATGTGGTGGCGGTTTCTTCCGCACCTGCTAAGCCGAAGTCTTGCAGGCTCGTAAGCTCAAAACCTACCGGTGTGAGGAGCTGCTGCATTTCAGCGACTTTGCCGGCATTGCCACTGGCAAATATCACCTTCATCAGTCTTCCCAATACATTTTCTGGTTGAACTTAATTTGGTCCTTCTGTCCTGTGTCTAAGGCAACCTCGAGGGTAACTCTGTGCAATTCTTGGTCGGAATGCAGCAGCTCGGCGAGATAGTAAATTGCATCGCCTTCGCGCACTTGGCGAAACTCAAAATATTGAGTCTGACCGAGCAAATTACTACTGCTGCCACTTACTGCGCCGGTAACTGCTTGCTTGTTGGCGTCCAGAATTGACACGTTGATCAATGCTCTATTGCGCGCTCGCGCAACGTCATACTGCGCGGCTATCTCAGACTCGAGAAATGTCGTAGGGATAATGATGTAGTGCACTTCGTGACTGGCAAACCGATGGACTTGTTCTGCATGGCCAGTAACACAGATAAATGCTAAAAGGCCGCCAACAACTGCGGTGATCCACCGTTGCCTAAATTGGCCTAATGTATTGAGGATGCTCTGTGTCATGCTGTTCGCCCCAGATGATAAAAACCGTAGCTGCCTAGCAGATTTGGCGCCAAGTTGATTAATGAGCGTTCGGCATGCCTTTGGTCGACGACCCGACGCTGTAAAATTGGCATGGTTAGATCTGCGCAAAGCGCCTCGAAATCGTTAAACGTGCATAAATGTATGTTCGGCGTGTCATACCAGCGATGGGGCAGGTGTTTGGATACCGGCATTTTACCAGTAGTTGCCAGATGCATCCGGCAGCGCCAATGACCAAAATTTGGAAATGTCACCACGCATTCGCGGCCCACACGCAGCATTTCTTGCAGCAGCAACTGAGGTTGGTGTACCGCTTGAATGGTGTCGGTCATGATCACCATATCGAACGCATCATCTTGAAAATCGCCCAGGCCGTCGTCTAAGTCTTGCTCAACTACGTTCACGCCCTTGG
>CAJXAC010000088.1 GCA_913050035.1 uncultured Gammaproteobacteria bacterium
AAGATCGTGTGGTCGGCGAGCCGGGTAAGGGCTGGGCACAGGTTACCTCTGAACTAGCCTATGAGCGCAGTGGACCAGAGCGGTTCTTGTCCGCATACCGTGTCTTCGTTGAGTTGGTGCGAATTTGTGGCGACCAGCCAACATCCGAGCAGGCCGCTGCCATTGGTCGTATTGCCTCACACTTTATGACCTTAAGGCGGATGTCGATCTCCGTAGCCGGCATGCTCGAGCAGGGCAAAGATGTAGTAGTGGAAGCGGCGCTAGTTAAAGAACTTGGCAACAACTTTGAAAAATTATTGCCTGAAATAGCACGTACAGTGGTCCCTGATCTTAGCCTAGAGAACCCAGAAGCCCAGCGACTGTTTCGCCAAACCTTCGAAGAAACTATGTTGCTTTCGCCATCGTTTACCTTACGCGGTGGTACACGAGAGATTTTGCGCGGTGTCATTGCCCGTGGGCTGGGCTTGAGGTAACACAATGGATACACAACAACTCATTCAAGACACGGCTACTAAGATTTTTTCTGATCATTGCGACAAGGCGTTATTGGATCGCACCGAGACAGGCGAATTCGCCAGCGAGCTTTGGCAACAAATTACCGCTAATGGCTTCCACCAGCTGGGTGATGCGGCCAGCGGCACAACTGCTGCCGATACTTATGCATTCCTCAAAGTCTGCGGGCGCTTCGCGGTGCCCTTGCCGATGAGCGAAATCATATTAGGTCACAGCTGGGGGATAGGTTCATTGGCGCCCTGTGCAGGCCTTATCAGTATCGGTAGAGCCCATGGTGATACTGCAATACAGGTGCCTTGGGGTCGCCGAGCTGCTCGGGTCTTTGCTGTGCAGGCAGAGTCCTTGGAAGTGACCGTGACCGACGCGCCGGTACTCGCTCAGGAAGATATCAACATGGCGGGCGAGGCCCGGGATAGCGTGGCGATGGCTGGCCAGATACAACAAATAGTTTTGGCCGATGATCCTTTTGCGCAAATGGCCCTTGCACGTACAAACCTGATGGCTGGAACGCTGCAGGCGGTGCTTGATCTAGGTCTGCAATTTGCCGCTGAGCGTGAACAGTTCGGGCGCTCGATCAGCAAGTTTCAGGCAATACAGCATAGCTTGGCGGTAGTTGCCGCAGAAGTTGCTGCGGCTCAGCGCGCGGCGGATGCGGGTGTAGATGCGTTGGGCTCCGATCGATTTGTTGCAGAAGTGGCGGCAAGTAAGGCGCGTGTTGGCGAAGCGGTGGGAATTGTTGCAGAGCAGGTGCATCAGGTTCATGGAGCCATGGGATTTACTCATGAGCACCGATTGCATCACTTCACTCGCCGTTTGTGGGCATGGCGCGACGAATGGGGTAACGAAGCCTATTGGCAGCGCGTATTGGGTGCGAGGCTCGTGGCCTTGGGTGCGGATCAGGTCTGGAGCTATATCGCAACCAGGGGCTAGCCACCTATTCGGGTGTGTTCTTGTAGCAGAGCAGAGACTGATACGGCGGTGGTCGTTATAGATCTTGGTTAGAGTCGTATGGCGATTGAGGACCAAGTGAATACAAAACTATTGCACTTGATCCTAAGGTCGCCAATTAAATGAGCCTATTGCGGCTAGAAGTTCACAATCATTTTGCCGGTATTGGCACCGGTGAAGAGGCCAATAAACGCTTCACTCGCGTTCTCTATCCCGTTATGCACAGTTTCCTTTGAAGTGATCTGACCACTAGTGACCCACTGCTCCATATCCTTGCGGAACTGGGGCGCCAGATGATTGAAATGGCTAACAATAAATCCGCGCAGAGTCAGACCCAGGCCAATGGCCATAGACAGGTTGTTAGGGCCAGGGCGAGGTGAGGTGTCATTGTAGGTAGCGATAGCACCACACAGCGGAATACGACCGAATGGGCGCATGCACATGATTGCCGCCTGCAGATGCTCTGCACCGACATTATCAAAGTAAACATCCAGGCCTTCCGGCGCGCCTTCTTTGATGTGGCCGATTAAGCTGCCGTCGTTGTAATTGAACGCATGGTCGAAACCGAGTTCGTCGGTTAGCAATTGCACTTTATCGTCAGAACCGGCACTGCCAATAACACGGCAGCCTTTGAGCTTGGCAATTTGGCCGACAATGCTGCCAACAGCCCCGGCGGCGCCTGAAACGAATACCGTTTCGCCATCTTTCAGGGCGCCGACTTCCAATAAGCCGACATAGGCGGTCATTCCTGGCATGCCAATGGTGCCGATGTATGCTGATGGTGGCGCTACAATCTCGCCCAGTCGCTCAATTCCCTCTGTAGAGGCGGTATATGCCTCACGCCAGCCCCAGGCACTGGACACATAATCTCCAGGCTGAAAGTCGGGGTGAGCGGATTTGGTGACCTTGCCGATACTGCCGCCGGTCAAAGCCTCGCCGATTTGAAAGGGCGGCACATAGGATTTGCGGTCATACATGCGGCCACGCATATAGGGATCAACCGACATACAGATATTTTCCACCTGGATTTCGCCGTCCTGTGGCTCTGGAACGTCGATATCGATGATTTGAAAATTATCTGCGGCAGGCATGCCCTCCGGACGAGTTTTTAATGCAACAGCGCGTGCTTGCATGGTCGGTCTCCTAGTTTTTGTTGTTAATTATTCGTTGGAAATAGTTATTTCTTGGTCGGTGATGAATTCCAACAACGCCGCCTGGCCGTTACGTGTAGCTTCGATGCCGCGTTGCAGTGCCGCAACGATTTCGTTCGGGTCAGTAACCCGCTCACCGTAACCCCCAAATGCTTTTGCCATATCAGCATAGTGGCCAGAGATGTCAGTTGATCGATATTTCTCTGTCGATACGGGCATGATTGGCAATTCGATGGCCATCGAAAAGTTGTTAAACAAAATCGACAAAATCGGTATGTTTTCGCGCACAGCGGTCTCGAAATCCATGCCGGTAAAACCAATCGCCGCATCGCCCCATACATTAATGCAGAGTTTTTCTGGTGCTGCGAGTTTGGCACCCATGGCCAAGCCGAGACCATACCCTAGCTGGGTGGTTTTGCCCCAACCGATATAAGACAGCGGTGCGGTCGCTGTCCAAAACGGTGTCGTCTGGTCGCGAGGACTGCCTGCATCATGGGTGATAATGACGTTATCTTTGTCCACCAAACGATCCAGTTCTGCGACAACTCGATATGGATTAATCGGTGCTTCGTTATTAGTAAGTTTGGGTAACCACTCGCTCATCCAGGCTTCTCTGAGAGCGGTAATTTTCTCAGGTTCGTCAGCTCGGGTTGCAGCGGGCGCTTTATCAAAGTCCTGCATCGCCGTATTCAAAGCCGCAAGGGTCAGCTTGGCATCGCCAATCAGCCCATGCTGTGCCGGCACGTCCTTGTTCAAATCCATAGGATCAAGAGTGGCGTGAATAATGGTTTTATCCTTTGGCATTGGCACGCCAAAGGCGGTCAGCGCGAAGGATACGCCCACGCCGAATATCACGTCCGCCTCGGCCAAATAGTGCTTAACCGGTCTGGGATTAGCGCGTCCGCCGCTGCCCAGTGATAGCGGATGATCCTCCGGAAAGGCGCTCTTGCCTTCGATACTGGTAGTGACTGGGATATTCCAGGTTTCCGCGAGTGTTTTCAGCTCGTCCCAAGCTTTGGCGTAATGCACACCCTGACCGGCGTAGATTACCGGGTGTTTGGCTTGCGCCAGTACCGCTGCGGCGGCCTCGACATCAGCTGGGTTAGGCCCAGATTTGGCGCTGAACGCAGGCTCGTAGACCCAACTGTCAGGTACCTCCTCGTTCATTACATCTAAGGGCACTTCGATCATCACCGGTCCGGGACGTCCGTTGCGCAATTGAAAGAACGCACGGCGCATAATTTCCGGTACCGCTTTGCCCATGGTGATGGGTTCCGCCCATTTAGTGACATGTTGCATGTTCAGGGTGGAATTAAAGTTTGGATAGTAGTGGGCCAAGCGGCGCGGATAGCCCGCTGGAATCACCAGAATCGGCACAGATTCGGAGTAGGCCTGAGCAACACCCCCAAAGGCATTTTCTGCACCAGGGCCATGTTGCATACAAAACACACCAATCTTATCGCCAGAGGATAAGCGCGAATATGCGTCGGCCATATGAAGGCCGATGCGCTCCTGGCGCACAATGACGGTCCGAATATCAAGTTTTGCGGCTGCTTCAATGAGTGGGTTAACAGGATAGGCGAATAAAATATCAATGCCCTCAGCCTTCATGGCATGGGCGATGGCGTCCACGACTTGCATAAAAAAACTCCCCCAAGTGTTTGGGTCTAGTTTGGCAGCAAGTTATGGCGCTGTCAGGTTCAATTCAGAAAAGAAGTATTAACTCGTTGCAGCAGGTTCGAGGTGAATTTTACCGATGCGATAGTCGATGGTGACAACAAAGTCTTTCAGCACATCCCAACCCAATAAACCGCGGGACTTACTTACATTACGTTGTATTTTCGATCCTGGACGCCGGGTTCGCTCGAACATTGCATGGTCTTGATCCTTGGCAGCAACGCTTACGAGGGTATTTGTACTCTCAAACTCGCCAAGTTTGACCGAGGGTAATCTGAATTGTTCTATGGCCCCGCTGCCGTTGATACCCTTTGCTCGTTTAAGCGTTGTCTGGCCTTCAGCCAGCCAACCTCTTTTGGCGGCAAGTGAACGTTCAATCCACAATCCAGATTTGGCTCCGGTGTCGACAGTTACCCAAAGTGTCTGTCTATCGTTGAGCAGCACCTTTGCTAATACACTAGTGGTCTGCTTGTCCGTTCGTGAAGGCACATTGCTGAGTGCGTGCAGATCTAGGGTGTCACGTGTAAGCCAACGCATGCGCTGATTTGGATAGTCGAATTGAAAAATGAATTGCGCTAGAAAATCTCCGCCGATGAGCAGTTGGGTTTTCGCCGAATTCAGAGTGACCTCGTGCAAGTGGGCGAACTGGGTTTCAACGCCGAGCAGATTCACGGGAAGATTTTTGTGCAAACGGCGCTTTTGCTTTTTAAAAAAACCGTTGACCGTAACTTCGCCCGCAGCATCGGGCAATAAATTATTTTTGCGCAGGAAGCGGCTATTAATCGCACTCTGATTAGCGCCAGTGTCGATAACAGAATGGCCCTCAATGCCGGCGAAGGAGGAAGGGACGAGCAGTTTGCCCTCCTTGATCGTAATAGGAATCCATTCGCTCGTGCCAGCGGCACTGGCAAGAGGTGTCAGGAGAATGCTCAATGTTAAAAGCAGCCCGAATATTTGCATTGGCCCTGTCCCAAGATAAAAAGAACAGGTGTTGGTTTATGTCTACAGCGGTTGGTCCGAAAGCAATAGAGGATCAGCGGTAGGGAATTGCCGATAGATGGCGGCTCTAGAGGTGAATCGTTCAACCAGTAACTCAGAAAAAGGCGCTGCGCCGTCCGCGATAGTCTGTACACTGCACGCTCGGTTCAGTTGATCACTTGGGGAGAGCATGTCGGACAACACGCAACAAAATCCGTATACCAGTATGTCAGCGCGCTATTACGCGCTGGGACTATTGACGGTGGTATACACTTTCAATTTCATTGACCGGCAGCTGCTGTCGATTCTGCAAGAATCCATCAAGGCTGACCTGTTGTTGTCAGACCAACAATTAGGCTTGCTCACTGGTTTCGCCTTCGCGCTCTTTTATGTCACCGCAGGTATCCCTATTGCCCGTTGGGCAGATCGTGCGAATCGCCGCAATATTGTGGCGCTGGCGATTGGTACATGGAGTTTCATGACCGCTGTCAGCGGTTTTGTACAAAACTACGTACAGTTGTTGTTGGCGCGAATTGGTGTTGGGGTAGGCGAGGCCGGCGGCAGCCCACCTTCACACTCCATCATTTCCGATATTTTTCCACCAGAGCGGCGGGCCAGTGCCCTAGCGTTCTACTCAATGGGTGTGAACTTCGGCATCTTATTTGGGTTTTTGGTCGGTGGCTGGTTGAATGAGTTCTTTGACTGGCGCACTGCTTTCTTGGTGGTTGGAGTTCCGGGTATTTTGATCGCCCTACTGGTGCGCTATACCTTGCGCGAGCCGATCAGAGGTTTGTCCGAGCAGCGAACCAGCGATGCTGACACCGTGCCCTTCGCTAATGTGCTGAGTCTGTTGATGAGCCGTGCATCTTTTCGGCATATGGCTTTTGGTGCGGCACTTAATGCATTCGCAGGCTACAGTACAAGCAGCTGGACCGCCTCGTTCATGATCCGCAGCCACGGTATGACCACAGGTGAGTTAGGCACTTGGCTAGCGCTTATTCTGGGATTGGGCGGCGCCATAGGCGTTCTTTCGGGTGGCGTTATTGCAGAACGGCTTGCTCGCAAGGATGTGCGCTGGTACATGTGGTTGCCGACGCTGACGGGTTTAATCTGTATTCCGTTTATGATCGCAACCTATCTCGTGGCAGGCGCCTATACAGCACTGATTGTGGCGATCATTCCAGGGATTTTGTTTAACGTTTATCTCGGTAATACGCTTGCCATGACCCATGGTTTGGTGGGCCTGCGTATGCGCGCCTTGGCTTCAGCTGTTCTATTCTTCATATTAAATCTGATCGGACTTGGTCTAGGGCCTTGGGCAGTGGGTGTGTTAAGTGATCTTTTGGCACCGACCCTGAGTCAAGAGTCACTGCGTTACGCGATGCTGTACCTTCTGCCGATAGCCATGACTTGGTCAGTCTTCCACTTCTATATGGCTTCAAAGACACTGAAGCAGGATCTGGCGCAAGCACCAGATTAAATCCTAATCCCCTCTACTGGTGGCGCGTCTTAGTGGCGAGCGTGCGTTGCACGCTCGTCCAGCCCGGCCCTTGTTAAGCAGAGCGTGTTCTTTTGTAAGGTGGGCTTGATCGAAAATACCCCCAGGCATTGGATGTGGCATCGCTAATAAAGTGCTCGTTGCTTAACGGATTAAGCTGTTGCGCGATGGGTCATCCCAGAACAGATAGTTCGCCCGGGCATCTTCCTCATCGACCTGGCGTACCTCGCAGAACCCGTTGAAATGTTTCGATTTACCCTTTACCCAAGCGTGTTTAGAGGTGCTTTGATAGATAAGTTTCTCGCGTACGTCCAAGCAAGAATTGAGCCTGAGAAAAAAGTACTCGTCGCCAGTCCTGTTTTGGCCGGCATCTAGAAGTACTAGAACAAATATTATGACCGGATTCATTATCTCTGCTTCTCGTTGATTGGATGCGGTTAGCTCATCTTGGAGCGCCAATACCCATAGCTTGATTTGTACAGGGTGCATTGTGGCCAAGGTCTAACGCCGACAATTTCAGGTTGGCGACAGCGAATCACTGCAGGTACAGAGTCAAAGTTGCTCAATTCTATAAACATCATTGCGGGATAACCTCTGGTCGCGCGTTTCCGATATGCCCCATAAGGACAAAGCAAAATTGGCCCAGAAGATTTACTACTGGATAGATCGAATAGATGAAAGGTTATAAAAAGTCGATCAACGGTAGTTTCTGCAGGCTTTTAGCCAGAGGGGCTGATCCTAAGATCTAAAATAGGTTAGCGATTATGATTGGCTGATAGAGCTTAGAGTCTTGGGTGGTGAATAATTCCTAGGCACAAAAAAGGGCGGTTGCCCGCCCTTTTCTGCAAGGTTATGAACCGGTCTAGAACTGGTTCATGGTGTTTGCTGCACCGCCTGCAAGCAGGGCTTTTTCGCCAAGGAAGTATTCCTTGTGATCGTCGCCAACGTTGGAGCCGGCTAGATCTTGGTGCTTAACTGACGCCAGTTCTTTCCGGATTTCTTGTCGTTGCACATCGCGGACATAGGCCAGCATGCCCAGATCACCGAAGTAGCCTTCCGCTAACACGTCAGTCGACAATGCGGCGGTGTGGTAAGTCGGTAGCGTGATCAAGTGGTGGAAGATGCCAGCTTCCCGGGCTGCATCGGCCTGGAAGGTGTTCACCAACTGATCCGCGGCGGCGGCCAGCTCTGTGCTGTCGACCGCCACATCCATCAGTCCCATTGGATCTTCCGCCGGATCTGGATAGGCAGACATATCTTGGCCTGCGGCTTTCATTTCCTCGTATACCTGCTCACGGAATTTCAGTGTCCAGTTAAACGATGGAGAGTTGTTGTACACCAATTTTGCTTCTGGTCGCACTTCGCGCACGGCATTCACCATGGCGGCGATTTGCTCAACATTGGGCTTTTCGGTTTCAATCCACAAAAGATCAGCGCCGTGTTCCAAGCTGGTAATGCAGTCCAGTACTACGCGGTCGAAGCCAGTATCGTCTTTAAATGCGTACAAGCCGTTGTCCAGGCGCTTCGGCTTTGCTAACTCACCATTGACGCGAATAGTGATGTCGCCATCTTTCAGATCCGCAACATCGTTCACTACTTCAGTGTCGAGGAAGTCATTGTATTTGCTGCCAAGATCGCCAGGTTGGATAGACACGGGTACCTTCTGAGTCAGGCCTGCGCCTAATGAGTCGGTGCGCGCAACGATGATGCCGTTGTCGATACCCAGCTCTAAGAAGGCGTAGCGTACGGCGTTGATCTTTGATACGAAGTCTTCATGGGGCACGGTAACTTTGCCGGCCTGGTGTCCACACTGCTTGGCATCAGAAACTTGGTTTTCGATTTGGATGGCACAAGCACCGGCTTCGATCATGCGCTTGGCGAGCAGATAGGTGGCCTCTTCGTTACCGAAGCCCGCATCGATGTCAGCGATGATTGGCACCACGTGGGTCTGGAACTCATCGATCTGCTTGGTGATGCTTTGCAGTTCGACTTCGTTCCCGCTCTCGCGCGCCTTGTCGAGGGCGCGGAACAAGCCGCCGAGCTCACGGGCATCGGCCTGCCGCAGGA
>CAJXAC010000089.1 GCA_913050035.1 uncultured Gammaproteobacteria bacterium
GTGGCATGCGGCAAGGGGGCCTACTTGGCGCCGCGGGCATCTTCGCGCTGCAACATAACGTCGATCGATTAGCCCTAGATCATGCCCACGCTGGCCAAGTGGGAGAGGCTATAAGCTCAAAATTCGGCCCAGAGACGGTAGCATGGGCTACCAACATGCTGCATTTGCACTTACCTACAGAGGTTTACAGCAAGCTTGCCGACCACTTATTGCAAAACGGCATTAAAGTGGGCCGCCCACGTTGGGTATTCCACTTGGACGTTTCAGACCGCGATATAGAGATTATATGTGACGCCATTGCAGCAGCCTAGTTCCCTTGCTTAGAAGAGACTAACCAAACCAACCAGCGCACCCGTAATCATAGTGACTAGCATGCCACTAATTAGTGAGCGCGGCGCAATCTGCAATACTTCTTCCCGGCGCTCGGGAACTAAAACTGCCAGCCCCCCGATCAAAATGCCCAAACTACCTAAGTTGGCGAATCCACAGATCGCATAAAGCAAGATCTTCTGTGTCGCGGGTGAAAAACTGTCGGCTTGCTGAACAAGCTGAATGTAGGCCATTAGTTCGTTGAGCACCAGTTTGGTTCCCAGCAACGTTCCTGCAGCAGGCGCCTCGCTCCAGGGGATGCCCAATAGCCACGCAGCCGGCGCAAAAAACCAGCCAAGCCCCCGCTCTAACGACATCGGCGCATCAAAAACGGATATGTCGGAAATAAGTTCGTTAACCAGCGCTACTAAGCCAATCAACACCAATAACATCGCACCCACATTAACCGCTAGCATAAGCCCGTCTCGCGTCCCTCGAGTAATCGCGTCGACCGTCGAGATGTAGCCCATATCTATCGCAGAATCAGCGTCCGCAAGTATTGAATCACCGGGAATCATAAGTCTAGATATATATATTGCGCCAACAATGTTTATTAGCGATGCGGTGATGATGTGGCCGACAATCCCAGGAATTAGGCCCTGCAAAACATTGGCATAAAGCACGAGCACAGAGCCCGCGACCGTGGACATCCCGAGAGTCATCACCGTGAAAAATTCGCTCCTCGACAATCGAGCCAAATAAGCTCTTATTACTAGCGGCGCCTCAACCATCCCCAAAAACACACTTGCGGCGCCGGCCGTACCTACTGCGCCGCCAACTCTCATGGTTTTTCTGAGCAACCAACCCAATCCTTGAACGAAAAGCGGGATTATCCGCCAGTGCCAAAGTATAGCAACGATGACGCTAAACATTATGATCTGTGGCAAGACGCGAAAAGCAAAAAGATAAGGCTCGTCTGCACTTTGCAACAGGAACGGCACCTCTCCCCCTCCAAGGAAGCCAAATAGGAACACCGTACCGGCAGTGGTCGCAGCATCAATAGCAACCACGAACTGGTTTAACCCAGACAGCACCAGAGAAACTGCGGGAATTTTTAGCAGTGCGACAGCGAGCACAAACTGCAGGCCAATTCCGAAAGCAACAGCGCGCCAGGCAACCCCTCGTCTATTTTCGCTAAGCAGGTACGCTAGCGCCACAAACAACAACACTCCGACAATGGCCTGCATATCAATCCAAAGTAAAAATCGTTAATACGTGATCTTGCCCACGGTGCCAGTAGCCTGTACCCGCGTCCAGTAACTTATTAGCAGGGTGCGAACCCAAATATTTGATTCGAAACTGCTGCCGGGCTAGATCGAGTTCTATTCGCGCCTCATGAAAGCCGATAAACCGCTGCCCCAGCGGGTAAATCGCTTTATAGCCCGCCTCTTTGGCGGAAAACATCAGGTCCGCACAAAACTCTGGCGCGGCAGCTAACCATGCGGTTTCTTCCTCGGTAAATAATTTGGGCCAGATTTTCCCTGTCACCCTCCCCTGACGCTCTATGTCCACTCCGACACCAGTCAGCGACGTACTTAACGCCGCCACGGCTACGCTAGCGCTATGACTGATGCTGCCTATGCAACCTTGCGGCCAAATCGGAGCTCGCTCGATGCGCCCAATCTCTTGGGCCGGTATAGCCAGCTCAGCTTGGGCTGCACGCACGCAATAGCGCCCACTGGAAAAACTGTCGCGCCTCGCCTGCCCCATTTCCTGGTGGTCACCTATCTCGGCGCCGATAAGCGCGGTTTGATAATCCCCAATAGAGGTCATAGCGATCACGGTATCTGCCACGTTTGGCCCATTAAATTGCAATCCCGCTAAGTCGGAGTCAAAAACCAGCCACTTCATACTAATTGTTTAGCGCCAACCCATTGCTCAGGCTCCAAGACTAACTTAGAAAAAGTACTGGTGCTGGGCTAGACTGCGCGCGATCTACTTTTTACCACTAAACGGGGTTTGTTTTGGCCAACGTCATTCTGCTAAACGGCTGCTCTAGCTCAGGCAAAACCACTCTGGCGTTAAAGCTGCAACAAATACTGCCCGAGCCTTATCAGCATGTGGCGTTAGACCACTTTCGCGATGGTATGCCTAGCCGTGTGCGCGGCTTTAACTCGCCGGCTAACGACCCCGGCGCTCAGGGGCTTAATGTGGTGCCTGAGTGTCGCGATGGCCAATGGGTTACCAATATTGAATTCGGTGACTATGGGGAACGCGTTTTGGCCGGCATGCGCCGAACCGTTGCGACGTTATGCCAATCCGGCTGCTCAGTAATTGTTGATGACTTATTGTTTAAGCGCAGTTACCTAGATGACTATATTCAGGTACTCGATCCGGCCAACACTTGGTTTATCGGTGTGCGCTGTAGTCTGGATGTGGTTGAGGCCCGTGAAGCCCAACGGCCGGGGCGTTTTCCGGGAACCGCAACATCCCATTTCGAACAAATCCACCAACATGGTTTGCCCTATGACTTGGAGGTGGATACCAGCGTTAATTCGCCAAGAGCCACCGCAGAACTGATTAAAGAGCGACTCGCATCTCCCCCGACCGCCTTTACTCGGGTGCTGCAAAACCAAAGTTAAGCTCAAAAATCTCAGCGACTTCCGTAGCGTCTTTGCGCTCACGGGATACATAGGCGGTTGAGTCGGCATCTCGAGCAAATGCAATGGCCTCACGCTGGCCCACCAGAGGCAGCGGAATCCTTGAGGGCTCTTGGGTAACATCACCGTAGTCGTACAGATAAGCATCGCGGTAGGTGGTCACCAGCAAGCGATTAGCCTTTAACGACATGCCCGTAGGCATTCCCTGATAGGGTGCCGCGCGCCCATATAACGCCTCGTTACCAGGCACATTGCGCGGCAACGGATACAGGTCGGCAATTTTTTCAGCAACCACTCTGGTGTTTTCCCCAACACGCAAAGGCGCCCAAAAGAGTTCATTGGGAAATGTCCGCTTACTGAGAATCAGCACGCGCTCTGATGCTGGATCAACAGCAACGGCTTCGCTGTCTCTGGGACCATCTGGGTACGAAAATTCCACCTGCCAAGCAACCGGCAGCGGCTGCTCTTGATCGGCTTCTAACCCAGGCTCTTCTACCACCAAAAAAGACACCGATTGGCGCCGGGCGAAGTTGTCGCCTACATCAGCAATAAGCAAATGACCTTTGCCACTGACGGAAAAAGCATCCATTGCTTCCCAGTCTGTGGGCTTATCCACATCGATCTGCCAACGTCCCAGTGCTTTGCCCGCAGTGCTTAAGGCGAAAATATTGGGACCATCACCGCTGTCGTTTATCGACCACAGAACATCAGTAGCGTAATTGCTGGCGGCTAAGCCGCTGGACTCATTTAATCGAGGATCCTCGATATCCCCTAACCAACGAGCCTGTGACCAGGGAATTTGGCTCGGCTCTGCGATATGCACGTTTGTGGGTAAATCGTTATGGCCCGTGATGCCAATCGCTTGATACACAAATTCATCCCAGCGCCATCCCATCAGTACGGTGCCGAATACCACAATCAGTACTACGAATTTGAAAAGCCTTCGTGCTGCCAAGTTGCTACCCCTAAACAATTCTCGCTAGTGTACTCGCGGCTTAAGCCCTATCCCATTAAAGTAAGGACTAAATTTTGCCACGGCAGTTGATATGAGCAAAAACCTCGAAACTCTTATCGCGCTCCTCAGTGAAGCACAGCAATTGGTATTTTTTACCGGAGCGGGGCTTAGCACCGAATCGGGTATTCCGGACTTCCGCAGCCCCGGAACCGGTTTGTGGAATAAAATAAAGCCCATCGATTTTTCAGATTTCGTCCATTCTGAAGACGCCCGGGCAGAGTCATGGCGGCGCAAATTTACTGGCGACCGCGCCATGACCACAGCCGAACCAAATAGTGGTCACTTGGCCATCGCTGAGCTAATAGCTATGAATCGCTGCAATGGGGTTATCACCCAGAATGTTGATAACCTGCACCAACAATCGGGAGTTGATGAATCCCATATCGTCGAATTACACGGCAACGCCACCTATGCTGCATGTCTGTCCTGTGGCCAGCGCTATGAACTAGCGGAGCTTGAATCTCAATATCAGCAAAACCAATACATAGACCCATGCCCTCTTTGTGGCGGTCTAATTAAGACCGCGACGATTTCCTTCGGCCAAGCCATGCCCGAAGACGCCATGCAGCAGGCTGCTGAGCTGACATCCCAATGCGATCTTATGATTGTTTTAGGCTCGTCTCTAACGGTATACCCGGCTGCGGCGTTTCCGGAACATGTGGCACAGCGCGGCGATAAATTAGTAATCATTAATCAACAGCCCACCGGTTTGGATAGCGTTGCAGATCTGGTGATTAACGAATCCATCGGCTCGATTCTGCCATCCGCGGTGGCAGCGCTGGCTGCAAACTAAAGAGCGTTACTACTTGCTCAGTGACCTCAATAAAATTCGCGCAACCATTCTGGACTTAATGCCCGCTTGGGCGCCCGATGAGCTGAGTCAGTTCGAGTTTATGTCTGGCGGCTTTAGTAACGATAACTATTCTTTTTGTCGAATAACCCCTGACAAACAGCAAAAATATGTACTGCGGGTTCCGAAAATCACCCAGCCCTTCGTGGATCGCAGCGCAGAGCTAAAAACCTATCAGGCCATGCCCGAACGTGTCGGCGTCAAGGTTATTGCCTTTGAAGAAAACAGCGGCTGCTTAATTACCCAGTGGCTAAATGGCCAAGTACTTGCTGAAACATCCAGCGACTCCTACAACCAGCACGATCTAGTCGATTACGTTAGATCCCTGCATGCGGCGCTGCCGACAACCACGCGTGAATACAATGTGGCTTCACTGGTGCAGTTACTTAGCCCCAGTATTGGAACGCCTATTCCAGAAATTTCGCCACATATCCCATTGGTCTCTTGCCATAACGATTTGAACCCCTGGAACGTGATGGTTACCCCTGACGGCTGGAAGACTCTGGATTGGGAATTTTTCGGCCTCAACGATCCGCTATTTGATTTGGTCGCCCTACATCAGGGCTTAGAGCTACCCGAAAGTCTGCTATCGGGCTTGGCGGCAGAATTTTTACGTGAAGATGACGAGCCGCGCCTACTCGACAATTTGCGACGATTTTGGCTTCGCGAGCTGGCTTGGGCCGATTATCAATTGCAGGCGGGCAACGACCGAGACGAAATTCAGCAACAACAGACGCTAGCGCGAGAAAAGCTCGCATTGTTCTAATTTGAGCCGGGGGAAATTTAAAACAGCTAAATGCCCTGCTGCTGCAAAAAATCTAAGGCGCAATCTAAGCGCCGGCCCGCCTGTCCCTCAATCACCCCATAAGTCAACTTTCGAGCAGTTAAGTCATCACGGTATAACTGATACAGCCGATCTCGATCCCGGGGGTTTTCTCGTAACGGGTCGAATTCCCAGGGAATATCTGGGCGACAAAGTAGATATATTCGATCGCGCTGGGATGAATAGTCTGCGTAACAGCGCTGCAGAGTCGTTGGGGCCGGCCCAAATTTTTCTTGCCACCAAAGGTAAATATTCTGCAAATCCGTATCCAGGACCTGCAGCTTAGGACTGGCATTGATTTCCAGACGGCACTGCGTAGCTGCGAGTTGCAGCAAATCCGAGGGCTTATATACCTTTTCGGGTTGGAGATGCTCTCGCGCGGGTTCAGGCGCAATTGATACACCGTAATGTTCGGCAAGTTGCGTAGCCAAGGTGGTTTTCCCTGAGCATTCGGGCCCTGTCAGGACAAGCTTCATATGGGCGCAGGATCCAAATGACGTTTCCAGGCCAAATATCCAGCCACCGCCATACCAAGATAAACAGCATACAGCCCCGCATACAGGAACAGACCCGCATCGGTTGAGAAGCCTTTGATAACGTATAGAACGATTTGAATGACATCGATTACAAACCAGAGATGCCAGCTTTCAAGGTACTTACGGGCGGTCATCCACATGGCGACAAAGCTCGCAACCGTGGTAAAACTATCGGCGTAAGCCAGATCAGCGTCGGTGTAGCGGTCGAAGCCCCAGCCGAGCAAAAGACTACCAATCACTAGCAGCAGCCCGAGCTGCCAAATTAACGTCTTGGAGATGCGGCCCACCAGCAGTTGCTCATTGTTTCGGCGCTCGGCACCGCCAAGCCGCCAGTAGTACCAGCCGTATGCGTTCATCGCCACGTAGTACAGATTCAGCAATGCATCTGCGTACAGGTTCGCGCGCACCACAACCACTGTAGTAACCACCGCGTACACCAGCCCGATTGGGAAGGTCAGAATGTTTTCTCTAATTAGCAGCAGTACGCAAAGCAGCCCGCTGATCACACCAACAAGTTCAAACCAGTTTTCAAGAAAAAATGCCACGAATAGCTCAATCACAGAACAATAGCGGCAAGGTTGCAGCCTTGGAGGCTTTGTTGCAACTGATCCGTGGCGCAAACCAGCCCCTGCATCACTACTACAAACAAAAACAAAAAAATCGCTAGAATGGAGGTTCGACCACTAGGAAGATTAAGTTGGCCAAACGTATTGCCATTGTCGAAGACGATCCAGATCAGCGCGCTAATTACGCCGATGCGATCTCGAAAAAAGGTTACACGGTGAACGCCTACGGCAGCCGCTCCGAGGCGCTATCGGGCTTTGATGCAGAACTTCCGGATCTCGTCATCCTGGATATTATTCTCGGTGAGGAAATCGATGCCGGCTTTCAGCTGTGCCGGGAGTTGCTGTCGCGCGAGGCAAACTTACCGGTGATTTTTTTGACCGAACGCATCGATGAAATCGACAAAATTTCCGGGTTACGTTTGGGCGCCTGGGATTATCTGCCCAAGCCAATTTCACTGGATTATTTGGCTGAAAGAATCTCCTCGTTATTGCGCATCAATGAAGCCCGAGACACTCCCGGTGCGCAACGCCAATCCAATGCCAAGACCATCGGCGATCTGTCACTGGATCAAGATGCCTTATTGGTATCCTGGAAGGGTGAACGTATCGATTTATCCGGCACCGAGGTGCGCATGTTGGCCAAACTGGTGCGTGTACCCGGTAACGCCGTGAGCTACGAAACCCTTATGAACGCGACCATGCAGAGCTTGGTCACGAACAATACGATCAATACCCATATGCGCAACATCCGCAAAAAATTCGAAAAACTCGACAGCAATTTTGCCTGCATCAAAAGCGAGTACGGCTTCGGCTATCGCTGGTCGCAATAGCCCCTTCCCTGATGGCCTTAATGTGTTAGCCAATCTTAGAAGTAGATTTCGTGGACCTCGTTTAGGCACTAAGCTTGCCCTTATGGGGCTCGCACTATTAGCAGTGCCTTGGTTCAGCTATCAGCAGTTAGTAGAAATGGAGCGCTTGTTGGTTCAGGGCCAGTCCCAAGCGCAACTGCTTACCGCTGAGGGCATATCGACCTTATTCAACGGCCGCGACGATTTATTCAATGACCTGCCCCTAAATCTTGAGGACTTTGAACCTCTATACGCGCAGCCCTTAACCAATAGCATTCGCTTGGACGGTCAAACGGAGGATTGGGGTCCGTCGCAACAGCTCCAATATCTTGAATTCGGCTCTCTTGATGGCGTCCAGGACGCGGACTTTAAGATGCTGTTAGGGGAACGTGCTGATTTTTTATACGTCTACATGCGCATTCGCGATCAATCGATAGTGTATCGAGATCCTGAGTACCTGCGCTTAGATAACGCTGACCATATCCAGTTGAACTTTATCCGCGCCGACGGCGAGGACGGTCGGGTAAGTTTGGTTTTTCAGCCCTCGAATGTGGTCACTGGCTTCGCTATGGATGAACAATGGCGCTACGCGGCATCAGGTGTTGCGGATAATCGAATCCAGGGCGCTCTCCTCCCCAGCGGCGACGAGGTATTTGTGGAATTCCGCTTTCCCCTAGCGCTATTGGGCTCGCGCCGTTATTTCGGCATGACCTTTGTCGATGTTGATGACCCTGCGGCTCGAAATACCGTGCGCAGCACTCGCACGCTCCCTAGCGCCGGTAAAGAAAGTTTCGACTTGGTGGTTCTAGGTACGCCGGAAGTGCGCAATATTGTTCAAGGCCTAGGCTACTCTGGCGCAAGAATTCTCGTCATCGACAATCAAGGTCGGGTGCGCGCAGAGGCGGGAACCATCCAAACCCCCGCCGCCAACGCATCAGAATCAGCATCAGACTTCAGCATCTCTGGCTTATTCTCGCGCCTGCGCCCGTGGTTACATCAATTGATTACTGGTGAAGAACTGCAGCCGGACAGTAATCAGACTGCAGATGCACAAAATTTAGTAGCCGAGCGAGTCATTCGCGACAGTCTAAATGGAGATCCTATTGCGCTGAGAAACCGTATCTCTGCAAACCAA
>CAJXAC010000090.1 GCA_913050035.1 uncultured Gammaproteobacteria bacterium
CAGCATGACCGATGTAGCTATTGGTCGAGGCAAAGGTGGCAAAAAACGATACCCCGATCGCGAAGCCGCCCAACCGACGGCTGCCTAGGTAGTATCCGGCAATGGAGTCACTGGCGCGACGGCCAAGCAGTGCGTTGTACATCAGCACGGCTAGGTAGAGCATCAGCGCAAGGGCGGCGACCCAATGCACAGCGATCCAGTCTAGCAATGGCATGGGGCAGCTCGTCGGCGAGCTAAATGGTGCTTAGAGCTCAGTTAGCGTATGCAGGAATCTGTGCCTGCAGTCGCTCAACGGCAGCAAAAAACTCTTCTTTACGCGCCTCAACGTGGGCCTTTGCTACGCGTATCTCGTAGGCAATCTCATCACGGCGCGCCGTGGCCTGCTGCATTAATTTCGACTCTTTATGCAGCGACTCCCAACGCGAAACCGCCTCGAGCCACTCTTTGCGTAATTCTAGTGCGCGGGCTTCAAATTGCTGATAAAGCTCTGACGCTTCTGCACAGAGTTTCGACCGGGCCTGCAGGTTCGCGAGCTTCCGTGATGCATGAATCTCCGCTTCCTCGCGCTTGCTAGCGCGATTTAACGGACCCACCAAACGTAGTGCTCGCAACAGCAGAATGGCATAACGGGTAGGGTCGAGTGCCCAGCCAGACCAGCCAAAACCATTTCTATAATCGCGCGGAAAATCATGATGATCGCCGTGATGGTTACCCTCGCCCAGTGGTCCCAACCAAATATAGTTGTTGACCGCAGAACTTCGCAGTCCCTTAGTCCAGCCCCACATGTGGGTCACGCTGTTAACCGTCCACGTGTTGTGCTGCACCAGCACACTGCCCACCATAGACCCCGCCATAAGGGCAAAAAAACCAATCCAGCCGCCTAGGGCATATCCGAGCCCCATAGGGAATAGAAACACCCAGAAGGTGGTCAGAAGTCCGTAGTGCTTGTCCTGCCACATGATTACCTCATGACGCTTAGCATCATGGGCACGCTGATATTCTTCCGACACCGGATGGTTAAATAGATGGGCCAAGGTGTGCGACCACAAAAAGTTGCGCACAGCATCCGGGAACCAAGTGGCGCTGTACGGATCGATCTCTTTTTTTCCATGGCGGTCTACACCATGATGTAGCACATGGTTTGAGGACCAACGTCTAACGCTGCCTTGAACACTCAATATCTGTCCAAACACACAGAAGAATAAATGCACTGGAAGTGAAACTTTTTTCGTTGCGTTGTGGGTTATGAGTCGGTGGGAATAAACGGTCGTTGAAAGGGAGCCAATGACGAGATGCGCCAGCGCCCAGACACCCGCCACCAAGCCCCAGTCACCCGGCGCCGCGAAGATAGCCCAAATACCCAGTACCACCGCAGCGATGTGTATGCCCAAGACGAACACCCAAGTCGTGGTATCGAGGGAGAAACCCTTATTGAATAACTCTCCGAAGGTAGAGTAAATCGGCGCATCGCGCTCTTCAGGTGACATATTATCCATTTTGGCCCTTCTTAAAGAGGATAGAGCTAGCTATAAGTTTGCGTATTATGAGAAAACTTGGTGTGTGTGCCAGTTGTGATTTTCGCGTCAATATGATGGGTGCCCTGCCACGAAAAAACAACCGTTCGAGATTTCTAATGCTAGAACAACAGTGGACTGGGGTATTTTTCGGCGCGACACTGAAGTCATTCGGCTGGGCGGCGGGAAACTGGTACTCTAAACCTCGGCTTGGGGCCTCTGCACGGAATCAACAATCAAAGAAATCAAATGCGCGCACTTCTACTGTATCTACTGCCCATCATTTTGCTGCTGTTGTCACTATTCGCCATCGGCAGCCGTCGCAGCGCCGCGGATGATCAAAAACCCCCAGACGGCGAATACAGCGATGCCAGAGTATTTTTAAGAATTTTTGCGGTGGGCGGTGCTATCGCTGTCGGTATATTTGCCGCGCTCGAGTTCAGCTAGTGGCCGTCCGCGCTCGATAGTAAGAGGATTCGCATTATGCCTTTCCAACTGCACCCGCAGCTCGAAGCCGACACTCACCTAATCTGCCGGACGGAAAACTGTCAGATTCTGCTGATGGATGACGCCCGTTTTCCATGGATCGTCTTAGTGCCCGAGGTAGCCGACATACGTGAGCTGTATGAGCTTAAGGAGCGACAGCAGCAACAGGCTTATCAATCTATCTTGCGTATCAGTAAGTCACTGGCGGAATACAGTAATGCCGACAAAATGAACGTTGCCGCACTTGGGAATCAGGTACCACAACTGCACATCCACATCATTGCGCGCTATGAAACCGACGCCGCTTGGCCAGGCCCGGTATGGGGCGTGGGCCAGGCCGAGCCCTATCGCCCAGATCAATTGCAACAAAGACTGAGCGACCTTGGCGCGACCCTTAGCTAAAGCCACTGCCAGGAAAGTTAAGGCATAGGAATATCGTTGACGTAAACTGGCACATGGTAGCCGCGCTGGACCGCCTCGCGTTCTGCAATCTGCTGATACCAACGGCACAGATTGGGGAAATTTGTTAAATCAATCTGCTGCCACTCATACCGCGAAATCCACGGCCAAGTAGCCATATCCGCAATGGAGTATGAACCGCTGAGAAATTCCTCTGTGGCGAGTCGCGCCTCAAGTACCCCGTATAGACGCAGAGCTTCATTGCGAAAACGCTCTTCCGCATAGGGCGCCTTACCCGCATTGTATTTGCTGAAGTAATGCACTTGCCCCAGCATTGGCCCAACACTGGCCATTTGCAGCATTAACCATTGCGTGGTTTGCCAGCGATCAGCACCCCAAAAGCGGTCAAATTTATCCGCCAGATAGAGCAAAATTGCCCCACTCTCCATCAGTGATTGACCATTGTCATGATCCACAATCGCCGGGATTTTGTTGTTCGGACTGATGGCAAGAAAGCGCTCTGCGAACTGCTCATTGTTCTGCAAATTTACCGGATGCACCTCATAGGCTGCCGCAAATTCTTCCAGCGCAATGGAAATTTTCCGACCGTTTGGAGTTGGCCAAGTGTACAAGTCGATCATAGATCACCTCATTTTTTGCAGCACCACCATACCCTGGTCGGTGGCTTTCATTTATAGCTCCACGGGCGCGACGCCGACGAGTCTGAATCTAGAAAAAAACCAAGACCCCACGCTAGCAAAAACGTAGAATTCTGGATGTTTCTACCACATAAAGATTATGTCAATGACCGCGATTAAACAGTTTTTTGTGGAAGCCGATCAAGGTCCCTTACAGGTTGAGTTTGAAGAAGGCCAAGCGCACCTGCCAGTTATGGTCCTATGTCACCCGCACCCGCTCTATGGCGGCTCTATGCATGATGCGGTATTGGATACGGCCGCCAACACCGCGCAAAGCCTCGGTATAGGCTGGTTGCGGTTTAATTTTCGCGGGGTCGGAGCCAGCGCAGGGACCCATATGCCCAGCGTGAACGAACCAGCAGAGACTGCAGACCTAGCAGCTGTACTTAGCTGGTTGGCAGACAACACGACCAATCAGGCCTACATAACCCTTGGCTACTCATTCGGCGCCTACGTAATTTGTCACAGCAAGGCACACCCCAACCTCCAACAACGCATACTGGTAGCACCACCAAATGCGGTCATGCAATGCCCTATCAACAGCAGCGTACTACCCTTGGATATCATCTACGGCGCTGCAGATGATTATGTTAACTCTGAGGCCTTCCCTGCCGGGGAAAACGTAGCGGCACATATGCTGCCCGGCGCGGATCATTTCTTTAGCGGCCAGCACGATGCATTAGCCACTGCACTGAGGAACATTTTGTCCAGCGACTAACGGGTGAATTGGCACTAGAAGGGCAGAAACGCGGCTAATTCATCCAATACCTGATTCGGCTGTTCTGACAACATCGAGTGACCACAACCAGCGAGACGTCGCTGCTGGACGTTGTTCAACTTTTCCGCAACCGCAAGGCCGGCACGTGGCGGTGTCATTTTGTCTTCATCACCTATAAGTACTAATGTGGGTTGTTGTACCTGCGCTAGCACGTCGGCGCTAAACCCATTACATGCAGCCAGATCCGCATGAAAAACACCTGGACCCGCTTGCTGTAGCAAGCGCTCGCCCACATGCAAATTCGACAGCCCTGGGTTCTCACTGCGCCCCAATCGACCTCTAGCGCTGTGGCTCCAGGTATTAGTCATATCGATTGCTGCCTGATCATTGTCCAAAGCCGCATCCAGCAACACATCCGCCACGGGCATGGGTGCCGAGGTCCCAAGCAATGCCTGCTTTTGCACCTTGTCGGCATACCTCGAAGCTAAGCTCATTGCCACGAGAGAGCCCATACTGTGCCCGACCACACTGGCCTGCTGGTCAGGACTCACAGAATCTATCACCTGCGCCAGCCAATCAGCCATCTGATCTATCGAGGTCAGCGGCGGCCCTTCACTGCGACCATGCCCCGGAAGGTCTACCGCAACAACGCGCCAGCCATGACGGGCAAAATAGCGGGCAGGCATTACCCAAATCGTATGATCGAAACCCGCACCGTGAACGAAAACTAGGGTTTGCGCAGTGTCATTAGGGGTGCCGCTACCGGTACCGTAAAACACCTCACTGCCGTTGATTTGTAACTTCATGATTTACCACTCAGGTGCTTTTCTACAACGCGAAGGGCGTTTTTCAGATCGCTGACCAAATCTTTGGGATCTTCCAAGCCAACGCTCAAGCGCACCAGCCCCGGACCAATTCCTGCGGCGCGCAACGCCTGCTCTTCGACCCGATGATGTGTTGTGCTGGCGGGGTGGATCACGAGCGACTTCGCATCACCTACATTTGCCAAATGTGAAAACAACGACAGGTTCTCAATAAATACTCGCCCGGCTTCACGCCCACCCTGAAGTTCAAAACTGAATACTGCTCCGGCACCTAAGGGCAGAATTTTTTGCGCCAATTCATAATCCGGATGACTGCTTAGCCCCGGGTGACTGACCTGTTCGACCAATGGATGCGCTTCTAAATAATGTGCCACCTCCAATGCATTGCTGACGTGTCGCTGCATGCGTAGCGGTAAGGTTTCTAGTCCTTGCAGAATCTGAAATGCGGTCATGGGTGCCATACAAGCGCCGAAATCTCGAATGCCTTCTTTGCGCGCCCGGGTAATGAATGCTTGGGGCCCAAACTCCTCTGCGAACACCAGATCATGAAAGCCCTCGTAGGGTTGCGAGAGAGTTGGAAATTTATCATTTGCCAGCCAATCGAAGGTGCCGCCGTCGACAACCACACCGCCAATAACTACACCGTGGCCACTGAGAAACTTGGTTGCCGAATGCATTACCAAGTCTGCACCCAAGTCGATCGGGCGACATAGATAAGGCGTCGCAAAGGTGGCATCTACCAATAAAGGTAAACCATGCTCGTGTGCTACGGCTGCAACCTTGGGAATGTCGAGTACTTCTAACCCGGGATTCCCTAGCACCTCACCAAACACCAGTTTGGTGTTGTCTTGAATTGCAGCGGCAAAAGCGGTGGGATCGCGCGGATCAACAAATGTCGTACTGATACCGAAACGCGAAAGCGTGTACTCCAATAAGTTATGCGTGCCGCCATACAATGACCGCGACGACACAATGTGGTCTCCAGCACTGAGCAGCGTCGTAACCGCTAGATGCATTGCCGCCTGACCGCTGGCAGTGACCACCGCACCAATACCGTGATCCAAAGCCGCCATGCGTTCTTCCAACACCGCATTCGTTGGGTTCGACAACCGCGAGTAGACGTGCCCAGCGCGTTCAATATTGAATAAACCTGCAGCCACATCCGAATCAGGAAAGACGAATGCTGCAGACTGATAAATAGGTGTCGCTCGGGCACCGGTTGTGGGGTCTGGTGATTGCCCTGCATGCAACGCAAGAGTGTCAAAGCCTGTTGCCGGAGGACTACGGTGTTTGGATTCGCTCATATCTGCTTCGCTCTTTACTCAGATCAGTGAGAGCTGGGAGAGTCTACGCTTTGACCGCGTAATTCAAGCCGCTCCGCGACCAAAATGGCTATGGATACCCTGGTTGAAACCAGCTAACTTTGGTTAGCGAGGAATCGATATGATGTATCCAGAACATTTATTACTAAGTTCCGACCTGCGCCAGGCGCATCTTAAAAGCTGGCAGGCCATCGGCCAGGCCGGCGATTTTTTCACTGGCGCTGAGCGAGTCGCCATGGTGGAAACGGCGCGCGCCGCGGTCTCCTGCGATCTCTGCCAACGCCGCAAAGAGGCTCTAAGCCCCTACTCCATAAGCGGCCACCACGACGGCCCACAGACTCTGCCTGAGGAGATCGTCGATCTGATTCACCGCATACGCAGCGACCCTGGCCGTCTGACAAAAACTTGGTTTGATAACGTCACCGCAAATCATATTAGCACTCAGCAATACGTCGAAATTGTCAGTGTAGTAACGACGTCTGTAATCATCGACACCCTGCATCAAACGCTGGGACTTGAGCTACCCGAGCTTCCAGAGCCCTCAGCGGGCGAACCGCGGGGCCAATTTAACGCTTCAGCCGTGGACATTGGTGGTTGGGTGCCGGTGCTGGATGCGCCCCAGGATTTGGCTCATCACGGCCTGCCGCACGTCCCCAACATCGCGCGCTCTATGGGGCTTGTGCCGTCTGCCGTGGAATTGTTCTTTACCGCGTTCCGACCACACTACTCACTGTCGGACATCCACTTGTCGATCTCCCAAGCCCAAGCTGAATTTGTCGCCGCACGAGTCTCTTCCATTAACGAATGTTTTTACTGAACTACATCGCACACCCTGCTGCTCCGTGCGAGCGGCGAGCAAACCAACCAGCCCTATATGTTGGCCAGCCTCACGGCTGCACAAACGTCTACTGGGGTTACTTTTGAAGACGAATTACGTGGCTTAACCGACGCTGCGATTCATGGCGAATGGACAAGGCTTATGGCGCTGCGTGAGCAGGCAAAACAAACCCTTGGAGCGCAGCAAGTGACCGACGCATTGGTCGTTGCCGCCGCTTTTAACGGCATTACTCGAGTCGCTGATGCCACGGGTATTCCATTAGATTCCCACACAGCAGCTGCTACACAGCAGATGCGCGAAGAGACCGGCATCCAGCGCTTCAGCTACCTCGAGAAAAGTGCGCGCTACGACCTCTAGAACTGCACGAGGCAGTGTTATTGAGTTCGATCGTACATATTCTCTTTAGAAATCTGCTCGTTAACGGTCCACCAGTCGTAAATTACCCCGATCAAAAAAATGCCGCAGGTCAGAAGGAAAAGTAGACCCGTCCAGGGTTTACCCAGATAAAATCGGTGCAGCCCCAGCGGCCCTAAAAACACCAACAGTACCCATGTTACGGTGTAGTTTATCGCCCCGACCGCATAACTTGAGTGTGCCTGTCTTTCTAAACTCGGCATCAAAAACAGATCCACAAACCACCCAATGCCAAACAAACCGAAGGTGAACAAATAAACTGTGCCGCTGACCGGTCGGCCAAAATAAAATCGATGCGCCCCCAAGAACCCGAAAATCCACAACAAATAGCCGACCAGCAAACTGTGGGTGTCGTTAATGATTTCGTCGCTGGCATTCATTATGGGTAGGCTTGCACAAGCTAGGCTTTCTTCAGCAGATAATAATTGTTCATTGGACTGTCGATATCAAGCTGCGAGAAATCATCAAAGCCCGCCGCCCTGGTCATTTCTTCGGCGAGATTGCGAGTAAAACCGAGAGTGCCGAGCCCTGCACCATCAGCGGTGGACATACCCGAGTTCATGCAAACCATCACAGAAAAGCCATACAACAGTCCCGCCATGGGGTGATTTTGCAGATTTTCATTGAACGTCTCGAAGCCCCTTATATCCTCGCAAAGCCAGTAGCTTTCCGATTTCAGCGCGCTGTATATATCGTTAATCAGACGATCCGGATACGGCGTGTCGTGTACAACATCAAAGGTCGTCACCAGATCAAAAGTCGGTTGTTGTGGCAACGGCTCCTGCAGCGGATTGCTCAATCGAATATTGGTAACCCCTGCCTCCGCGATGTTCGCGCGAGCACGCTGCAAGGCCACCTCTGAAGTGTCATAGCCAATAAACTGCGAGTTCGGAAAAGCCTGAGCCATGGCAATAGTTGATAGAGCGCCACCACAGCCCACATCAGCCACTGCCGCTCCCAAAGCCAGTCGATCTTGCATATGCGGAATCATCGGCAACATCTCCGGCACTAGGCGCTGCTGTTTTGAGAACGCCCCCATACGTTCAATACCACAGGCACAATCAGGCCCATGCTCGTCGTAGCTCATACCCAAACCAGTGCGGAATGCGTGTTGTAGCTTTTCAACTGCAGGAAATACCGCCACCGCGGCATCGTAGGCG
>CAJXAC010000091.1 GCA_913050035.1 uncultured Gammaproteobacteria bacterium
CAGCAGGCGCCATGCATCTAGATCAATGGGCGGAAAGTACACATCCCCCGCAGGCTCGGCATGCACCCGAGTAACGTAAAGACGGTCTGCCAAGGGCAGAGCCAGTGCATATATTTCCGCGCCACCGATAATCATGGTCTCATCAACACCGTCAATCAGGCCCTGCTGTTCGGCCAGATCTAATGCTTCTGATAATTCACCCACCACCTGCACACCATCGCGCTGCCACAGAGGATCCCGGGTAAGCACAATATTCGTACGTCCGGGCAGTGGCGACTTCATCGATTCAAGGGTCTTACGTCCCATGATTACCGGCTTACCCATGGTGGTGGTCATAAAGTGCTTCATGTCTACCGGCAGCCGCCAAGGCAATCTGTTGTCACGGCCAATGACACCGTTCTCGGCCATGGCCCATATTAAGCTGATACGCACCGTCTATCCTTAAACTGCAATCGGCGCTTTTATGCCCGGATGGGCACTGTAGCCCTCAAGACTGAAGTCGTCGTACTGAAAGCTGAAGATATCTTTGACCGCAGGATTAATATTCATCGTTGGCAACGGCAGTGGGTCACGCTGTAACTGGCGATCTGCCTGTTCCAGGTGGTTTGAATATATGTGGGCATCACCCAAGGTATGGACGAAGTCCCCGGCCTCAAGCTCACAAACCTGAGCCAACATCATGGTGAGCAGTGCATAGGATGCAATGTTGAACGGCACGCCGAGAAATATATCCGCACTGCGCTGGTACAACTGGCAGGACAACTTGCCATCAGCTACATAAAACTGGAACAGCGTGTGACAGGGCGGCAGCGCCATGTTGTCGACCTCAGCCACATTCCATGCGCTAACGATATGTCTACGGCTGTCCGGATTGCTGCGAATAGCCTGTTGCAGCTTACTGATCTGGTCAATAGTAGCTCCATCCGGACCGGGCCAAGAGCGCCACTGGGAACCATAAACCGGACCGAGTTCGCCATGTTCGTCGGCCCACTCGTCCCATATATGCACATCGTGATCTGTCAGGTAACCGATGTTCGTTGAGCCAGACAAAAACCACAGCAGCTCATGAATAATGCCTTTTAGGAACATTTTTTTCGTCGTCACCAGCGGGAACCCGTCGGCCAATGTAAAACGCATTTGGTGGCCGAACACACTATAGGTGCCGGTACCGGTGCGATCATCTTTATAAGTTCCGTGCTCACGCACATGACGCATAAGATCTAAATACTGCTGCATAACCTTGCTAACTTACTCTACTGACTGTTGAACGGATGCTTCTCGGAAGCAAAACCGGCGGCCTAACGCGCTTGCCCGCGAGCATTTTGCAGCGACCAAAGGCCGAGCAGAATACCAGCGATAAGCAATGGCAGCGACAGCAACTGGCCCATGCTGACCCCACCAAAAAGGACAAACCCAATATGTGCGTCGGGCTCGCGAAAAAATTCGGTAAGCAGGCGGAAACTCCCATAGCCGCATAGAAATAACGCCGAAACAAAACCTGCCGGCCGTGGCGTGCGCGACACTAACCAAAGCAGGGTGAACAGTACCGCGCCCTCGAAAAACGCCTGATACAGTGGCGAGGGATGCCGTACTGCCGACTCCCAAGCACCCACACACATTGGGCTTATGGCAATCACAGCGTCGCAGGGATAAGTCATACCGACACCAGATTCGCTGACCCGTCCCGGCAGTTCCATATTGATAAAGTTGCCCATACGACCTAAACCAAGACCAATAGGACACAACGGCGCAAGGAAATCAGTAATCGAAATAAAGCTGCGGCCGGTTCTACGCGCAAACAGCAACATCGCCACCAGCACACCTAACAGACCACCATGAAACGCCATGCCGCCTTCCCAGATGCGGAATAAATAAAGTGGGTCATTGGCAAGTACCGACGCGTTGTAGAACAGTACATAGCCAATACGGCCACCAAGCACTGCGCCCAAGGCACCGTAAAACACCAAGTCTGAGAGTTCGTCGCGAGTCCAGTGGGGTTGCTGAGTCGTAGCGCGCCGATGACCTAACCACCACACTGCAGCAAAGCCCAACAGATACATCAGCCCATACCAGCGCAATGCCACCGGGCCTAAAGAAAGAATAATCGGATCAATTTGCGGATATTGCACGGCTTACCGACTCAAGCGCATCGAACTGTCGTGCAGGATACCTCAAAGTGCTTTGAGGCTGGTGTTTTTTGCGTCGATTTAGACCCCACGGCTAAGCCCCAAAACATTGCCCAAAGTCTTGTTACACTGCCGGTTTTGGCCATATCGATCTATGTGTTTGATCCTTCTAACTTATCGGCCGGGCACAACTCGACCACTTGTTGTCGCCGCTAACCGCGACGAGTTTCATGTACGCGCAACTCAGCCTGCAGATTTTTGGCCCGAATACCCAGATCTGCTGGCCGGTAAAGATCTAGTTGCCGGTGGGACTTGGCTAGGCTGCACACGCACCGGTCGTTTTGCCGCATTAACGAACTTTTCCCAAGACACCGATCCGGCCGAACCAAAGTCGCGAGGCCGTTTGGTACACGACTTCTTAACCTCAGAGCAAACCGCTCTGGCCTACGCGAACACCATAGACGGTCCGGTATATGCGGGCTTCAACCTGCTGTTGTTCGACGGCGAGCACTTAGCCTATGCCTCAAATATCGCCAGCGGCGACAGCGCCCTGCCACGGTTACTAGAGCCGGGCAGCTACGGCTTGAGTAACGCAGAATTAGGTGCGGCTTGGCCAAAGTGCGTTGATGGCGCTACCGCCATTGCCAACCTCGCCGCAGATCACTGCGGCGTCGACGAACTGCTGGCGCAACTGACCGACAGCAGCGCACCGCCAGACGAGCGCCTGCCTAATCGACAACGCGACATCGAGTTTGAACGGCGCGTTGCACCATGTTTCATTGTTGGCGACGACTACGGCACCCGCGCCAGTAGTGCCGTAATCTTTGATAACGGTCATATCTATTTTTCTGAACAAACCTATCTCGCTGCCGGACAAGTGGGCGAACGCATCGACTTCGACTTCCCACAACACCAGACCCAACAGCAGGAGCGCGCCTAATGGATACTTCACTAACCGCTAAGACCGCACTCATCACCGGCGGCAGCCTCGGCCTTGGGCTGGCCATGGCCAAGCATTTTTATGGCGCCGGAGCGAATGTTGCGATCCTGGCACGGCGCCCGGAACCTCTTGTTGAAGCCGCCGCCGAGATCGCCGCACAAGACGGCGAAGGTGAGGTGGCTTATTTCCCCTGCGATGTTACCGACCCTAGCGCTGTCATTGCCACCCATAAGGCAGTGGTAGAACGATTCGGCCCAGTGGATATTCTGGTGAACAACGCCGGTCAGTCCGCGGCAAAACCATTTACCCAAATCACCGACGCAGAATGGCAGGCCGATCTGGATCTAAAGCTGATGGCAGCGGTGCGCCTCACCCGCTTGGTGTGGCCCGCCATGCAGGAACAGAAGTGGGGGCGCGTTATTAATCTATTAAACGTCTACGCCAAAACCCCCGACGCCAACACCGCACCTACCTCCATCTCCCGGGCCGCGGGCATGGCGCTCACCAAAGTTCTCAGCGCCGAGGGCGCTGCAGACAATATCTTGGTCAATGCACTGTTGATTGGATTCCTAGAGAGCGACCAGATCCGCCGCCGCCACGTTGCCAGCGGCAGTAATGATTCGTTAGAAGACTTTATCGCCAAAGCCGGCGAACGCTTACCCATGGGTCGCATGGGCCGTGCCGAGGAATGCGCCGATCTGGCTCTGTTCCTTGCCAGTGAGCGCGGGTCTTATATCACCGGATGTGCAATTAATATGGACGGTGGGCTATCGAAGGTGGTTTAGCCTTTTAGCCCGCCTAACCCACCTGCCTAGACGGCACCACTCGCTCTAAACCCGCATCAATTAATTGTCGGTTTACATAGCGGCTAACTTCTTCGGCCGTATCCATTTTCAATACTCGCGCCAAAATACGGCGCGCGTCCCGACGCTTAATATTACGAATCACCCATTTCACCTTCGGCAGATGAGTCGCGTTCATAGACAGCACGTGATAACCCATGGCCATCAACAGCACAGCACCGACCGGTGTACCCGCTAACTCACCACAGATACCTAATGGTTTCTCTTCTGCATGGGTGGCCCGCGCAACTTCGCGTAGGGCGCTGATCACTGCCGGATGCACTTCTTCGTAGAGCGCGGCAACTCTGGGGTTATTACGATCCACCGCCAGCATGTACTGAGTGAGATCATTAGATCCCACCGCAATAAAGTCTGCAGCTTTTGCCAGCAGGCGCGCCTGATAAACTGCCGCGGGCACTTCGATCAATACCCCTACCTGGGGCCGTTTTACCCGGACCCCTTCTTCAATCACTTCTTCATACGCTTGAGCCACTAACTGTTGGGCCGCTTGCAGTTCGGTAAGGCTAGAGATCATAGGCAACATAATGCGCAACTCGCCAAGCAGGCCGGCGTTGGCTTTGAGCATGGCGCGAATCTGAATCAGAAAAATTTCCGGGTGATCCAAGGTGACGCGTATGCCGCGCCAGCCTAAAAACGGATTTTCTTCGCTGATTGGAAAATACGACAACGCCTTATCGCCACCGATATCGAGGCTGCGCATGGTCACCGGCCGCGGCTCAAAGGCCTCCATATGCTCGCGGTATATCGCGCGTTGTTCGACCTCGGTGGGAAACCGGTCTTTGGTCATAAAGGGCACTTCGGTACGAAACAGTCCAATGCCTTCAGCACCCCGATCCAACGAACGGGTAATGTCGCCACTCAACCCGATATTCACCCACAACTGCACCCGCCAGCCGTCCTGGGTGATGCAGGGCAGATCTTTGAGTTCTTCTAATTCTTCTTCAAAAAGCTTTTGTTCAGCGATTTGCGTACGGTTTTCCGCCAGTCGCTCTTTGCTTGGATTGGTATAGACCTCGCCGTAGTGACCATCGACGATCAATGGCACGCCTTCCAGATCGTAACCCGGCAGGTCTACCGCACCCATGACCGCCGGAATACCCATGGCCCGGGCCAAGATCGCCACATGAGAGCTACCAGACCCCTGCACGGATACGACACCGCACAAGCGATCCGCTGGAATACTGGTCAGCATAGAGGGGGTCACTTCTTCGCCGACTAAAATAGTGTCTCTTGGAAATTGGGTTTTCTTCTCGCGGATGCGTTGTAAATATCCAAGAATGCGCACACCGAGGTCTTTTACATCGCTGCCTCGTTCTTTTAGGTACGGGTCGTCCATTAATTCAAAACGGCCCACATGCTCGCGGATAACTTGCTTTAACGCGCCTTGGGCCCACTGCCCCAAGAGCACCCGCTCACGGATGTCGCCGGCCAAAGCGTTGTCGTCCAACATGTGCAGGTACGCATCGAAAAGCGCCAATTCTTCCTGAGGCAGGCTATTTTTGAATTCTTCAATTATGCCGCGGATATCGTTGCGCACCGCCTCTACCGCTCGCTCGAGGAGCGTTAATTCCACGGTGATGTCGCTCGCCGGACGCTCTGGAACCGCCTCTAGGTTGGCAATGGGGTGCAGTACCACGCTAGTACCAATGCCAATGCCCGGGGAACCCGCCAAGCCCCGGAAGTAACCCTCTATATCGGTTACGCGCCCACTACTAAACAACCTGCTATCGCCGACTGCTTGTGCATGAGCCACCACGGTGGCCAGTTGGGCCGACAATGTGACCATAAAGGCTTCTTCGCCTTCGTCGAAGCGCCGGGTATCACGCTGCTGCACCACTAGCACACCGAGCACCCGGCCCTGATGAATAATAGGCACACCGAGGAAGGCGTTGAACGGTTCCTCACCGATTTCAGGTACAAAGAAAAAGTTAGGATGATTCTGCGCGGCATCCAGATTTAGCGGCTCCGCACGCCGGCCCACCAGCCCTACCAAGCCTTGATTTTGCGCCAGTATCACCTCGCCAATTTGCGCTTGGTTCAAGCCTTCCGTAGCCGCAAGACGGTAACCGTCGCGGGCGTCATTGAGCAGATAAATACTGCATACCTCAGTACCCAGCGCTGCACGCACTTGTTGGGCGAGCAGGCGTACCGAGGCCGCGAAGTCTGCCTCTTGGGCAAAGGCCTGAACAATCTGCCGCAGGGTATTAAGCATGGTTAGTCAACACGGGCAGATGCGGTGCCAGATCCACCAGCGCTTGGCGGTAGACCTCACGTTTGAAGTCGATGATTTGTGAGATCGGATAGTAGTAACTGACCCAGCACCACTGGTCGAATTCTGGTTTGGCTGAATGGTCTACCGCAATTGCGGCGTCCTCGTCGACGAACTGCAAGAGAAACCATTTTTGTTTTTGACCAACGAAACCCGGCGTCGAATTATTCCTGCGCATATGCTCAGGCAGGTTGTAATGCAGCCAATCGCCTGTTTGGCCGAGTAGGCGCACGCTATCGGCGCGCAAACCCACTTCTTCGTGCAGTTCGCGATACAAAGCTTGTTCAGGGGTTTCGCCTTGGTTCACACCACCTTGGGGAAACTGCCACGCATTCCGGCCACCGACACGCCGAGCCCAAAGCACTTGGCCTGCAGCATTTGCCAGCACTATGCCGACATTCGAGCGGTATCCGTTTTCATCAATCATTAATGTGCTTCTGCCCGTTCCTATTAGGTAGCCGCCACCATGCTGCTGGCATGCCACTAACGCATATTCGCATAAGCGACCATAGCGGTTCTATGCAACGTTGTTTCAATTAGTTACCGCGCCTGCAATATTAATTACCTCGCCTTGGCTAAATATTAGCTGCACTAAACACCCGCAAACGTGCGAAAATTTTGTTTTAACCGCTTTAAATCCAACCATGCCCAATGAGCTTGCCCACACCACCAGCGAATATTTACTCAGCCACGCCAATGACCTTGTGGAATGGCATGAATGGACGGAAACAGTTCTAGACAAGGCGCGCAGCAGTAATAAACCGATCCTTTTAACCATCGGCTATCAAGGCTGTCGCGGCTGCGAGGCAATGGCGCGAGAGTCATTTCTCAACGCTAACACCGCAGCGGTTATGAACGAGCACTTTATCAACATTAAGGTTGACCGGGACGAAAGACCGGATCTAGACAAGGTATATCAAAGTGCCTTGCAGCTTATTGCACCCAAAAGCGGTGGTTGGCCTCTGACCCTATTTTTGGAACCCGACAGTCAGCTGCCATTTTTTGGTGGCACATACTTCCCGCAACAAGCCCAACACCAAACACCCGGGTTCGCAGATTTATTGCTGCGCATTCTGGAAACCTTTAACACCAAACGCGACGAGCTGGACGAGCAATCCCAGAAACTGAGTCAGGCACTGGAACAACTGACACCGCCGGTGCTGGATCCAGGGGTAGAGGATTTCGCCCTGCTTGAGCATGGTCGTGACCAACTCTTGCAGCAACACGATCCCGCACAAGGGGGCTTCGGTAAAAGCGTCAAATTTCCCATGCCCACACGCTTACAGCGACTGCTGCGACATTGGGCCTACAGCCGACGAAGGGGTGATAATGACCGAGAAGCCTTAGACGCAGTAATGACCACACTGACCAAGGTCGCCCGCGGCGGTATTCATGATCATATCGGTGGCGGTTTGTTCAGCTACGCCCATGACCCGCAGTGGATGGTGCCTACCTTCGAGAAAAAACTCTATGACAACGCCCAAATGCTGCCAGTATTTGCTGCCGCGCTAACCTTGGGCGGGGACGATTTATTTCACGGCACCATGAACGACATCGTCGACTGGATGCAACAAGTCCTGCTGACGCCAGAGGGCGCTTTTATGGCAGGCGAGGACGGCGAGAGCCGCGGTCAAAATGGTCGGCATTACCTATGGCGTCGCGAACAATTGAAAAAGCTGCTGAGCGAGGACGAGTACCTTCTTGTGGAAACCCTCTTTGGCTTAGACAAACTCGCTAACGTGGAAAATTACTGGAATCTGCACCGGCATGACTCCTATCGATCCGTAGTTGATCGACTCTCTATGACTGCGGACGAGGCCGATGCTTTGCTAGCCTCGGCAAAAAGCAAAATGGCAGCGGCACGCTTAGAGTCGGAGCCTCGGCCGGTTGTCGACCATAAAGTCATTACCGCTTGGAATGGTCTAGCCATCAAAGGCTTAGCGGATGCGGGGCGTCTTGCCCAACGGCCTGACTGGATCGACCTTGCCCGCTCCTGCGCAGACTTCATACGCACTCATTGCTGGGACGACGAAAAGTTATGCGGCACCTGGCATACCAGCGGTCGTGGTCATGCAGCTTGCCTAGATGACTACGCCAATGTGCTGGCGGGGCTGGAAAGTCTGTTGCAATGCGGCTGG
>CAJXAC010000092.1 GCA_913050035.1 uncultured Gammaproteobacteria bacterium
AAGGGTTTCTATAACGGGCTGGGCACTGTTGGCCAGTCGCGCCAGTCCACTGTCGTGATCGCAGTATGTATGGACGCGCGCGGCACCGCACTTGCGAATATTTGACGCCGTTGCTAGGTACGTTTTGCCTTGGGTATGCAACCCTGCTACCCAGCGCCATCCCAAGGTATTGGAGGCAGGGTCCCCATCTAGCAGATGGCGGAGAAAAAAGTCGGCGCCCAACTGCCAGGGCAATCCTAGGGTAAATATCCAAATGCTGGCAAACCACATCCGCGCATGATTGTGCAGGTAGCCTGTTTCGCACAATTCCTGCACCCACTCATTGAACGGCTGGATTTCAGTCTGCCCATCAACCGCGCGGTTGTAGCTGTCGCGACGCCATTTGTCGCCAGCAAGGGTCTCAGACACCTCGTACAGGTCTTGCTGATAGCCTTGCCAAAGCAAGGGACGGTGCTCTAACCAGCCTTTCCAATACGTGCGCCAAAATACCTCTTGCACGAACTTAAAGGCGTCCGAAGCACTGTGTTGGCTTAGTACAGTGGCGAGCAGCTCCTGCTCAGAAAGCAAACGGCGGCGCAGATACGGCGACAAACGGGATACGTTAAAGTGCTTGCCGGAGCCTGAATCCTCATTTCGGTGGGCCTGATAAATCCGCCCCGCCTTGGGCAGGAACTGTTGCAGCATCGCCAAGCCAGCGGCGCGGGTTGGCTGCCAAGGTAATAGGGCCTCGTGCAGCCCTTCAAAATCAAACTGCTCGCTTTTTTCTAGTGTTTGCACATTCAAACTCGCCTAATGGAGTGAGAATGCTGAGACAAGACCAAGTCTTTGTCTAATTTTTAGTAATGTTTTATTTGGACATTTTTTATTCTTGATAGCAAAAAATGTGACATATTGAACATGGCTACCCCAACTCGGAGTTCTGCATGCAACATCAACCTTGGCGCTGGCTGCCCAGCGAGGGCGGTTTGGTCAGTTCAGACACTTTAGCTTTACGGCCGGTTGATCCGGTCTTGTACTCAATGCGCGACGTCTGGGGTTTCGACCTTGACGACCTACCTATCGAGCCTTTCGACATAGAGGTTCGAATTACTGCGCCAAGCGTGCTGGAGGGGTTGCAGTTATTTGAGCGCGCGGTAGCTGACTATATGGCCGACCACTTTGATGCTTTTAATCGCAGCCTAGTCTTAGAACGCCTGCAGTGGAACGACCCTTTCGCAGAACAGCCCTGCTGCGAAATTTTCATGGCCGACTGATGCGAATCGCACCTAGTCTAGCGCCAGCGCAAGCTCGCGGCCGCTCTGACTCGCCCAAAAGACTTTGTAGCCTTTGCTAATCAGTGCGTCGACACGCTGCCTCGTAGCACTAACAGGAAACCGTCCTTTGCGGCGTTTGCCGTGGTGGAATTCCACGAGCAACTGGTCTGGCAAAATACCGCTCTGCAACATGTCATCTAGTACCGCGTATTCAGCGCCTTCAATATCCATCTTCAGCAGGTCCAAGCGCTCATGTCCCAGTTCCGACATGATGGTGGACAACCTCGAAACCGGCACAGATACGGTCTCCTGATCCACCACAGCCGCGGGCACTACGGTTCCAGAAACCGCGTTTTCTCGGGTTGGGGCGGCAAAAGATAGTTCTCCATCCATCCAAGCGAGCCCCAGCGGATGAAATTCAAAAGCTGCGGGCTGAGGATTCCGTTGCAGCCACTCTATTACCCTCGGCGTCGGATCAAAACCGTGAATTACTAACCCAAATTCGGCCATCAATGCCTGGTCGAATCCAATATCGAAACCAACGCCTACAGAATAAACCACGCTATCTTTATGCAGTCGCTTTGCAATGCAGGGCCATGCACCGTAGCCCGCACCGCCAAACATCGTGGCCCCTAAGTCATGCACCTTTGCCGGCCGATAAGCTCGACCGAGCCATACTCTAATTTGATGTTCTAACCGTTTACGCGGACCAAATGCCTTCATGAATTGACCTTGTTATCTGTACTTTCCTGCCAACAGATCGACATGTTCTGGCTCAGAGGCCATTACGGATCTTCTTTCGATCATCCCGGTGACTAACATCGCCAACTTGTTTTGGGGATCTAGGCTAAATGGAGTGAAAATAGTAAACCAAAAGTTAACGATCGCAATCTCGCTAACTTTGGCTATTGGGTCAACTGCGGTATTCGCCTCTGAGGGCACGGAAACACAACGGCAACGAACTGCAGAGAATGCGATCGAAGAAGTTCTAGTTCGGGGCCGTGCTTCCAAGCAGATCGGTGAAGCGCCATTGGTGGAAGACAAATCGATTGCTCACGAGTCCACTACCATCGTTAATGCGGGTGTCAGCCGCGAGCAAATGGCAGATCAGGTGAGCGTCAGTGTAATCAAAGCATGCTGCTCGGCTGCGCGAGATAGATCAGTACTATTTGGCTCGCCATCGCTGTCGAATCCGACCCCTGCAAAGTAGGCACTGATACGACTACGCAAGCAAAACAATCGGAGCGCCGCAGCAATCTGCTGGTTGTTGTCGATCTCTACCTGAGAAGTCGTCGATACACTGCGCCCATTAAGGGTAAGCTGTACAGGTACGCCGCCCTGCAGATTGCGCCACCATATGCCGTTGCGCTCGGTCATACATAGAATCTCGCCGTCGCGACGCAAATAGGTCACCGGTATCGTATAGCGCCGGCCACTACGCCGACCGCTGAAATCCAGCACCACGACTTGATGACTGACTAAGCGATACAAAATCGACCGCGCCAAGGCCACGACAATTGGATTAACAAACGTAAATAACCGACTCACTCTTCCCTCTCTACTGTTTTGCTAATGATACCGCTTGTCGTTGTACTTCACAGTCTCTTCACGATCCGTGACCCAAGGTAGGCTCATGAACGCTGTAGAATCTGTAAAAGCCGATCTTCTGCCGAAATTGGGGGATCTCCTCACCCACCTCTTGGATACCGAACAAGCTGAGGCAGCGAGTTTTTTCAGCAGAGTTTTTCATGATCTAAATGGGGTTAGTGGCGAGGAGCAGTTGCTGGAGGTATTTATAGAACTCTCAACAACAGCTTTTCTCGGCATTGACTTCGACGGACCGGCACTCGCGTTGATCGACGACGTATTACTGCACGCGGAACAGGTTGCCGCAGCGTTTTCGGCGGACACTAGCCAACCCCAATAGGCTTTTCACGCGCACTGCACTGGCGCAATGCCGTGTAATTCCATATCGTAGCGCGCTTAATTTAAGGAATGCCATGAGCGCTCGACAACATTTGCAGCTGGAAGATGACTTTGCGATGCAGGGCGGAATGTTGAACCGGCCAACACTCGCCTATGAAACCTGGGGCGAGCTGAATACATTAGGCGACAACGCGATCCTGCTCTTTACCGGCCTGTCACCGTCTGCCCATGCAGCATCAAGTCCGATGGATCCTTCAGCGGGCTGGTGGGAGGATATGATCGGTCGTGATAAGCCCATCGATACCCACCGCTACTTTGTAATCTGCATTAATTCTCTCGGCAGTTGCTTTGGGTCAACAGGTCCAGCCAGTGTAAACCCAGCCACCGGCACTCTTTATCGACTGGATTTTCCTGTCCTCACCGTCGAGGATATCGCCAATAGCGCGATCGCGGTCTTAGATCACCTTAATGTGCAGCAAGTGAATACCGTAGTTGGTGCCTCAATGGGAGGAATGACGGCATTGTCTTTTGCGCTTATGCATCCAAGTCGCTGTCACCGCTTAGTCTCTATTTCGTCAGGCAGTCGCAGTCAACCTTATGCCATCGCACTACGCTCGCTGCAGCGCGAAATCATTCGTACCGACCCGCTGTGGCAGCAGGGTCGCTATCCAGTTGATCAGCATGGCCCTGTGGATGGCATGCGGCTGGCAAGAAAGTTGGGCATGATCAGCTATCGATCTGCCGAAGAATGGCAAGCGCGCTTCGGCCGGGAACGAAGCTCTGACTCGCCAGACACAGATAATTTGTTTGGCATCAATTTCGAAGTGGAATCTTATCTGCAAAATCATGCCGAACGTTTCATCGGAGCATTCGATGCGAATTGCTATCTCTACCTTTCCAGAGCCATGGACTTATTCGATGCGGCGGATCATGGAGGCAGTCTTGCTGCAAGCTTCGCCCATCTCTCTCTCGAAGCCGCTCTAGTAGTCGGGGTAAAGAGTGATGCACTATTCCCCTTACACCAACAAGTCGAATTAGCTGAAGCAATGCAGCCTTTTGTTCCTGATACGCGAATGTGCGCTCTAGACAGCATACAAGGGCATGACTCTTTTCTAGTGGATATGGACCGCTTTCGTCCTACTATCGCGGACTTCTTTTAAGCGCCTCTCACCTGACAAAGGGGTTATGCAGTTATTTGCGAACTTCCTGCCGCGGTTATCTGCCCGACAATGGCTGCCTCTGTATATCCGGCTTGACGTAAAGCTTGGACACATTCATCCGCTTTGACAGCCGGAATAGTAGCCAATAGCCCACCAGAAGTTTGCGGATCTACCAGCACACCCAGACGCGCATCGGCGAGCATTGGCTGAGGTATGGCATAGTCTACTAACGCTTGCTGATTTGCTGCATGCAGCGAACTACGAATGCCCGCCAGCATCGCGGCTTCGGTACCGGGCAATATGGGTAATGAAGATACCCCAAGCTGCGCGCTCAAACCCGAGGCGCGGGTTATCTCGCCTAAATGACCGAGCAGGCCGAAACCGGTCACGTCGGTCAATGCATTAACTTGGCAGTGTTGCAGAATCGCTACGGCGCGGCTGTTGCTTTGATCCATTGACGCAATGCAGGCGCTAAATCCGTTGCCGTCACTCTCCCCCCGCATCGCTGCCGCCAACAAAACACCGGTCCCTAAGGGCTTGGTCAATATCAATTTATCGCCAAGTTGAGCACCCGCCTTGGTTAGCGTTTGCCCCTCCGCGCTACCCGTTACCGTCAGAGCAAGGCTTAATTCTGCACCCTCTGCAGAATGCCCCCCGACCAGCGGCACCGAGGCCTCATTAAGCACACTGACAGCACCGCTGAGCACCTGAAATAGTTCCTCCTCCATCATATGCGCGGCCATTAAAGGGAGGGTGACAAACGCCAAAGCTGCAGTGGGCTGTGCCGCCATGGCAAAAATGTCGTTGAGACTGTGGTGTGCAGTGATTCGACCGAACAAATAAGGATCATCGAGCATGGCGCGAAAACCATCAACCGTGAGCAGGGTTTGGCTGCCTTGGTTAGTAATCTGTGCCGCATCGTCGCCAATGCCGAGACTTACATAGGCCGCATGCTGCTGGGGAAGACGCGCCAGCACCCGTCGCAGCGGTTCCGCTGCAACTTTGGCACCACATCCTCCACAGCGCATCGACTCGTCAGGTAACTCAGGCTGCAAAGCGCCACTGACTGCAGCAGCCGGCTGAGGCATTTCCGCTAAATCGTTAAATCGGGATACAAAAGCCCGATCGATGTAATCTTTTAAATGCCACCATATACGGCCACGGCTGGCCCAACGGCCTCGGGAGGCGATCGCAGTGCCGTCGGCACAATTTATCAAATTCAAGTGGCCACGCTGAGCTCGATAGCGATGGGTACGCCCGACCATCGGCAGTTCCTGAGACGCGGCAACGAGATTACTCGCCAACACCTTGCCCGCGCGCACGGCATATACACCCGCTTTTGATCGCTCTTGGCCAGATAAGTGAGCAATGTCGCCAGCAGCAAATACTTGTGGATGGGACACGCTGCGCAATTGTTCATTGACCCGAACGAAGCCCAATTCGTCACAATCTAGTCCCGAATCAGCCACCCAGGACGGGGCTTTTACATCTGTTACCCAAAAGACAGGATGCCCATCCTCGGCCAGCGCAGAGGTAAAACGCTCCTGCACATAGTCTATACCGCGCTCTAGTAGCACGGAGCGAACCCGCCGGCGCGCCGATTCACTATGATCTTTTAGTAGCTTTACGCCAAAGAGCTTTATTCTGACGCTCTCAGGTAAAGCTGTACGACAGGCAAAGGCCAGCTCTACTCCTCCGGCCCCGGCCCCAACGATGCTGATTTGGGGTACACGCTCAGGGGCGCGCTGAATGTCTATCAGCGCTACGCGCCATGCCGGTAAGAACTGGCTGATGGGTTTAACAGCAATGCCAAGCTGCGGCGCAACTAACGGTTGGGCACCGCAATTTAGCGACAGCACATCGAAGTGCAATGGTGGGCGGTCGTTAAAGCAGATTGTTTGTTGAGGCAAGTCTAGCCCAGATACGGAGCCTTGAATAAAGCGTGCGCCACTTTGTGCACAGAGGGGCAACAAGCGAATGTGCATATCCGACTCTGTGTACTGATCAGCAACACAGCCCGGAAGCATGCCCGAATACGCTGCCAGGGGTTGTTCTGAAATCAATGTAACCCGCACACCGGGAATAGATTGCATGCCCAGCCGCTTGAGAACTTGAACATGACTATGGCCACCGCCTACTAATACAAGGTCGCGCAAAGGCGGTGTCTGACTAGTCGTCGAAGTCCAGATAATCCAAGTCCTCCGCCATACGTCGGCGTTCGTTACGTTCTTCTAAAGCCCTACGAATCGCAACGGTGCGCGCTGCTGAGTCTTGATCGCCACGGTTGGCAAGAGTTTCTTTTTCCACATCCTCTATGCCTTCCGCATCCTCATCGTCCACATCTGGATCACCAAGATCGAGTGGAACCGATTCTTCTGCCTCCGATTCCTCTATTGCTTCGTCTTCGACCTCAGCATCAACCTCAGAATCCGTATCAGGCGCTTGAGATGACTCCTGCGCGGCTTTTGCGCTACGCTTTTTGCTTCCTTTACCACCTTTGCTCAAGTGCATTCCTCAACAATAAGTTACTACTGTTATCGGTAATAGCGCAGCGTTCTTCTCTGATCAGTGAAGCACTGCAACACCCTACAGCGACGTTTTACGCGCGCAGATCCGTCGCTGTCAACACCTAAAATGGCGGCGCTAACGGCACCGTTGCCAAGAATTTAAGGTGTCTAAGGCTACTCTGTCTGTTGCTCTACGTATTCCTGCACTGTGCCTACCCCTGTGTCACGGGCAACAAATAAGCTTTCGAGATGTTCCCTGTTATTCACTATGCCAAAGCTCAAGACAATTCCCGCTGTATCGAGCAATACGGCATAAGGCAGCTTACCCACCGCAAAGCCCCTGCCGACGGTTTCAGAATGCAAATAAGTGTGGTTCGCTACGCTTGCCTTCTGCGCAAATTGGCGGTGCGCTGCCAACTCGCCTCCGTCGCTGACAAATATCAAATCAGCGCCTTCGGAGAGCGCGACCGACTGCACTACCGGGATAAGAGACTTACAGATTGGGCAATCTAGAGAAATGAAAAACAACAGATTCAAACCGGATTTGGGCCCGCCAACCACCGTCGCGCGCCCCCAAATATCATTTAATTCCAAGACTGGCGCTGGCTCGCCCGACACCAGCAGCGCGTTAACGCTTAATGCACCGGCAGGCGGAATACGGTTAAACAATCGAGCAACTTGTCGGCTTAATGCAAACACTGCCCCAGCCAACAGCAGTATGGCACACCAAAGCACAATCTGTGACGCAACTAAAAGGTCTGCAGTCAGTTCCACTGCAGGGCACTCGAACTAGTAGAGGATGTTCTAAATCCTACAAACACATGCATCACAGCCCCCCTCGCGCCGAGTTTGCGCAGAGTTGAGTAGCTATTGCATAGCCCAGCGCACCCAATAACAACGCAACAAAAGTTAACGCAACACCTAACCCCATCAGCTCGCCTATCGGCGCGTGCTGGGGCACTGCGAGCCCAGCGAGGACGACGTTACGCATAACCAGACCCCAACCGATGGGGGTAGCCTCACCGCCACAACCGCAATCAATATCATGCCGCCCGCGCAACAGGTTAATTGCAATAGCAGCGGCGTATAGAAGCAATAACGACAGCGCGAGCCAACGACTTTCGCCAATCGAGAGTAACAATTCTAACGCTGCCAGGAGCTCTGTCAGGGGTAACAGCCCCCAGAACCGTAAAGCACCATCAGGCACCAGCCGATAGCCCGCCAACGCGCGGATAAAATCGTTAGGTTGCCGAAATTTTTGCACGACCGCCGCAATAAAAATCAGCAACACTAAACCAGCCGAGCTGTAAAAATACACACTCGTTAACGTCTGCATAGCTGTTAGATAACCCCGTCCTCGCGGAGTTTCG
>CAJXAC010000093.1 GCA_913050035.1 uncultured Gammaproteobacteria bacterium
AGAGGCGGAATATTTCTCTTACGTTAATAGCGAGGGAGTGGAAATTCCGGGTTGGTTTCAGCCAGCCGAGAAAGGCGTCAAGTCTCCCTTAGTTGTGTATATCCATGGAGGGCCTCACGGGCCGTTTAACGAGTACGGATTTAGTCCCCGCTACCATATACTTAACCAACTCGGTTACTCGGTCTATGCGCCAAATTTTCGAGGCTCGGGTGGTTTCGGCCTAAATTTTCAGGAAGCGGGCTACAAACGCTGGGGCACCGGCATGATCGATGACATGCAACAGGGTGCTCAAGCGCTGGTTGACGCAGGTTTGGTCGACGATTCTCAAATATGCGCTATGGGCGGCAGCTACGGAGGTTACGGCACTGCACAGAGCTTGGTGAGACACGCAGATTTTTATGACTGCGGCATTATTATTGCGGGCTTTTTTGATATCGAAGCCTTGGTGAATAAAACGGACGTTACGGACTCCTATACTGGGCGCCAGTACATGAAAGCCGCCGCCGGCGGATCGCCAGAAGAGCTACGAAATATCTCGCCCCTGAGAAATCTCGACAAAATTAAGGCGCCCATTTTATTGCTGCATGGGAAAAAGGACGAACGTACGCCGTTTAAAGGCGCGCAAGAAATGGTCTCAGCGATGAAGAAAGCGGGATTAGATTTCGAATACAAATATTACAATAAGGAAGGCCACGGCAATCGAAAGATGGAAAATCGGATAGACGAGTGGAAGCGGGTGGCTAAGTTTTTAGAGCGCACCCGTAACTCAAAGCTCGCGTCGCGCACAACTGAAGGCGACAACTCATCAGCAGAGTGATTCTGCTGATCTGAATCACGCGTTCGCGGCCCAAACGGCTCGCAAACAGTTTAACTCCACATCCAGAGCGACGCGTCCCTGCTTAGCCGCGTCGTCCTCTGGGTAATATGCGAGTTCACTGTCTACCTCTCCAGCCACACGACTGCCAATCAAAACCCGCGCTTGCATGTAATCGTATGGCCGCGCGCGATGCAATAAGCAGCGATTATCCCAAACAAGCAAGTCCCCGACGCTCCAGCGATGGGTGTAGACGCGCGTCTCATCACTGACAATCGCCTGCAGCAGAGTCTTGAGTAGGTCTCGACTCTCATCTCTGACCATACCCGGGATACCAAAAGCATGCCGACCAATAAACAGGCATTTCCGGCCTGTTTCGGGGTGAACTTTTACCAGCGGACGAAAATAAGCCTCGCCATGATAGATGCTGTTTTTGTCCCGCTTCGGGAAATCGCCAAGGTCGTTAGCTTGCGAGAACTCCGTGGAGTGATAAGCGCCTAGGTCGGAAATCAATTCTTGCATCTCATCTGAAAGCGATTCATAGCCAGCCCGCGCATCGGCTAGCTGTGTCTCCCCACCGGTCTCAGGCACTTTTAGCGCACTCAACATCGCGCATTTGCTGCTGACCGGCCAGTAGGTGGAGTCCGTATGCCAGGCCTCGTTGCCGACATTAGTGCGCATCCTCTGCGTATCTAAGGGAATAATCTGATCAAAAGAACCGTCTTCTTGTTTGTGCTCATTTGCCAATGGCAGCGCACCGAATTCAAGTTTACCAAAGCGCTCAGCAAACTGAATATTCTCTGCTTCACTCAGGTGCTGACCTGGCATGACCAAAAATCCAAATTTCAGGAATGCGGTGTAAAGATCGCGAAAAGAGTCGGCGTCCAGTTCTCGAACATCGCCCCCTTCCGCTACAGCACCAAATACCTTGCCTGGAATTTTCTCATAGCTAAATTTGCCTGACATCGTGAACGACCTATCAAAGTTAGTGATTCCACCACGGTAAATCCGAGAAAGAACGCATATCCACCTCATGACTCCATGCGGAACGATGCTGTTCATGCACATGATAATAAGTGTCCGCAATTTTTGCAGGCAGCATCAGGCCATCATGCTCCATACCACGGGTCTCTCGAAGCTCCTGAAATTTTTCTGGCCCTAACATTTTTCCTAGCGTGTCCGGCGCATCCACAGCACCATCGATAATAATATGCGCTACATGAATGCCCTTGGGCCCAAATTCAGCATTAAGGCTTTGGCAGAGCATGCGCCGACCGCCCATCGCGGCCGCATGCGAGTGTTGGCCTTTATTACCACGCACGGCTGCGGTCGCAGAAGTAACCAATATAGTTCCGCGACCCCGCTCCTCCATTTTTGGCGTGACCACACTCGCGGTACGAAACAGCCCGAAGGTCGCCAAACGCCAACCCATTTCAAACGCTCGGTAACTGGTGGCCTGTAAATTGCGGTCGCCGATCTGCGCACCTAAGTTATATACCACTGCCTCAATTGGGCCTATGTCGCGCTCTATTTCCATCGCACGCTCTTCGATGGAGCCCTCTTCAACGGCATTAAGGATATAGCCTGATGCGCTACCGCCCTCATCTTTAATTTCTTCTACTAAGCGCGCCAAACCCGCCTCGTCACTGCGGCGGCAAAGACAGGCGTGAAAACCTTCTCGAGCAAATCGTTTCGCCACATTACCGCCAATGCCGGCTCCAGCACCGATAACCAAACATACAGGTTGCACAATTCATCCCCTTTCAATTTCTCTTTTCAACATTACCACAGGTGTGTATTTACCAAGCAAGCGCAACATTTCTTCGATACATTATAAAAAAGCTGGACTAAGGTCGTCTTCATATCGGTTTCTAGGCCAACTCAATGACCAGATCAAAGGATGTATAAAGCGCTCGAAGAACATACAACACCCCAGAAATGGACGAATTGCGCAGCGAAATCCATTACTAATTTGACCCCCTAACCTCACACCGTTAAGTTACCCCTGCTATTACTAGGAGCAGTTATGTCAGAGGAAATGGGGATCTTTGAAACCATGTACAACTGTCGAGCGATGCGTCGTTTAGACAGTCGCGAAGTACCTCAAGCCATGCTTGAAAAGTTGATTGAAGCAGCGAACCAGGCGCCATCAGGATCGAACACGCAAAATGCACGCTGGATCGTGGTGCGCGCCCCTGAGGTCAAGGCCAAGTTGGCAGACCTAAATCGTATAGGTGTGGAAAGCTATCTTGCGCCACTCGTTGATAACCCAGGCAGTCTGTCGCATCAGTCTGCCGATAAGCGTAAGCGCATGGTTGACGCGGTGGTATGGCAGAAAGAACATATGCACGAGATTCCGGCATTGGTAATCGCTTGTATGCAATTCAACACCAAGCCAACACCTGCCATGGTTGCCGGTGCTAACGGATCGATTTGGCCAGGCATTCAAAATCTCTTACTAGCCGCCCGCGCCATGCAGCTTGGCGCCGCACCGACTACCTTAGCTCTGATCGATCAACAGGCCGTGGCCGAAGTCTTAGGCCTTCCTGAGACCATGGCTACATACTGTTTGATACCTGTGGGCTATCCTCTCGGCAACTTCGGACCGGTCACCCGCAAGCCACTGAGCGAAATAATGCGCTACGACCAGTGGTCAGACTGACTAATTCATTAAAACGACGGAAAACCCATGCAAGATCAAATTGAATTCATCGATGGCTTGTTTGCCAAGGCCCCGCATCCCAATGCGCCGGATTTTATAAAAGCCAACATCAGCATTAAGCGCGAGGAAATGCTTAATTGGCTGAGCGCGCGCAGCGATGAGTGGATTAACATCGATGTCAAAGAAGCTCGCTCGGGCAAGTGGTACGCTGCAGTGGACAACTGGCAGCCTAACGCTGATGCAGCCCCAACAGCCCCCGTGACCTCGGCCACAAAACCTCCGCCGCCACCAGAGGAAGATTTCGACGACGACATTCCATTTTAGCGTAGCGGCGACCTAGCATTGCCGGGGCGTAGCCAGTCATCATATTATTCATGCACATAACCTAGGATCCAACCATGACAAAAAGCGTAGATTGGTATTACTTTCGCGGCGGCTGAACCAGCTGCACCCGAGCATCCAAGTTTTTGGAAGCACGTAAAATAACGATCAAGGAAACCATTCCTGCGAGTCGTAAGCTGCAGCGTGAGGACGCCATCGAGTTGCTGTCTAAAGCTACTGCAATGACCGTTGCCAAGGGCAAGAAGGTGGCCCAATTTAAGGGTGGCAAAAACGCCTCTGACGAGGCTATCGATGCCATGTTAGGCAGCACCGGCAACTTGCGCGCACCCACTGCTGTGGTCGGCAAAACACTACTGGTCGGTTTCAATGAGGAAAGCTACAGCGACGTTCTAGGCTGATCGCGATGCATAGGGCTCAAGCGCCTCGCGCAACGTTAATGTCATTACTGGAGAGAAAAACATGCACGTAAGCGAGGCGGTTGGCGCGCGGAAGTCCGTGCGCGCGTTCTTGGATACGCCGGTCCCTGAAGATCTGTTGAAAGAACTGCTCACTAAGGCCAGTCGAGCGCCTTCTGGCGGCAATCTGCAGCCTTGGCGTGTCTTTGTGCTGAACGGTGAGAGCATGCCAAAGTTTTTGCAGCATCTTGCCCAGCGCACAGAGCGTGAACAACCTGCGTACGCGATTTACCCAAAGGAACTGTCTTCGCCCTACCGCGACTCGCGCTTCAAGGTCGGCGAGGATATGTATGCGCTACTTGGCATTGGACGTGACGACAAACCAGCGCGCTTTGCCCACTTAGCACGCAATTTCTCCTTTTTCGACGCACCGTCGGCGTTCTTCTGCTTTGTTGATCGACAGATGGGGCCGCCTCAGTGGTCCGATCTAGGTATGTTCCTGCAGACCTTTATGCTGTTAGCAGAGGAAGCTGGTCTCTCTACCTGTGCCCAAGAGGCATGGGCAAACCGGCCCGCGGCTGTTGCAGATTTTGTTGGTGCCGGACCAGAGTTAATGCTGTTTTGCGGCATGGCAATTGGCTACAAAGACGACAGCAAGCCGGTTAATCAACTGGTCTCAGATCGCGCGCCGCTGGAAGACTGGGCTACATTCGTTTAGCAACCACAGTCTGCCTTTAGCTGCTGGAAAAGGCTCGCTCCCCGACTTTACAGACCAGCGGCTCAGAACTCTGAACTGCAAAATTGCGATCCAATACCGTATTCACGTAATGCCAGCGGGCGCGCATAGTTTGCGGTGTAAATTCAATCTCAGCCCAGCCGCGGTTTTGAGTTTCCACTTCAACAAGCTCAGGGCTACTGTTCATCAGCGCCGTTTTTAAGACTGCCGGCTGTACAGGCAGGAAGCTCTCCATACCAGGACTGGTTATCCCAGGCGTACCTACTTCGACACCTACCGTATTCTTCTGCTCGTCGCGCAAATTAAATGCCCAAGCGTTGTGGGTATCCCCCGCAAGAACCACCGGATTGGCCGCGTACCGCCGCATATTTTCTTGTACCCGGGCGCGACAAGCGGCATAACCGTCCCACGCATCAAGGTTGAAAGGCAATCCTTGCCCAGCCATAGACTGCATACTTTTGAACAGAGCCGCTCGGCTTTTTGGTAGCTGATTGAGCTGCAGTTCTTCATCACTAAGCGCCGGGATAAATAACTTCCCCATAAGCACCTGCTGACCAATGATCTGCCATGTGCTGCCGCGTTTCTGACTCTGCTGCAGCATCTCCTGCAGCCATTGCTCTTGGTCCTTACCCAATAAGGTTCGCTCTTCGGCATTTAACGGCCCAGCAATAAAGCCTTCAAGATCGGGTAAGTAGCGCCAACCCGCAGGCAGTGATTCCGCATCAAGCTGACTAATGACGTCGTAATCAAGGATAGGCTTTGCCACACCTGAATTCATATCAAAAGGCACATTGATCCGTTGCAGTGCAGTATCGGGCAATTGTGACGCGTCCCGTTCCGAGACTGGACGGACAGCACTTGGCTCAGAGATATCGTAGACCTGGCTGCGCAGCGGCAGATCTGTGGAATACTCAAGGCCTCTGTCTCGACCATGCAAGCGCGTATCGAGCATAATCAAATCTGCCAACTGGCCGATTTGAAAAGATCGGTAGATAGGCCCCTGATCGCCTGATGCATGGGTGCGAATCGGCATCCATTCGTCATAAGCCTGCCTTGCAGCCCGCATCCGCTGAAAAAAATCGCCTTCGCCTGGGTTATGGTTTTCGGCGCCACTGTGCCAGGTATTGTTTGTTAGTTCGTGATCGTCCCATACACAGACAAACGGATGACGTTGATGCAGCAATTGCAGATCGCCATCTGTGCGGTATAGACCATAGCGCATTCGATAGTCTTCGAGACTTAAGGTCTCACCCAAGGGTTGAACGTGACGACCTAACTCTTGTAACGCCACAGGATTAGCGTAGCCGCCATCAGGATACTCGTAGATGTAGTCGCCAAGATGCAGGATTAAATCTAAATCGCTTTCAGCCATATGTCGGTAGGCATTGAAATATCCTTGGGGATAGTTTGAACAAGAAGCAACGCCAAGGCGAAAGGCCGCAACCTCACCCCGTGGTAGGGTGCGTGTTCGACCGATGGAGCTGCTGAGGCCGTCAGCGAGAAATCGATAAAAGTAGCGCCTATCTGGCTGCAGGCCGGTGGCATCTACTTTCACGGTATAGTCCCGGGCAGCGTCCGTTGCCGCCACCCCCGACGCAACAATATCTGTAAATTCCGCATCTACTGCCACCTGCCAGGTGGTTTCAATACGTTCGGCTTGCCCAGAGCCTGGCAATACCCGAGTCCACAAAATAACCCGATCTGCCAAGGGGTCGCCGCTGGCGACGCCATGGGTGAAATAAACGGCCTCGCTCTGGGCTATAACAAATCCACGCAATGAGAGCGCGCCGAGGGTCGCTCCGGCACCCTGCATCAAGCGCCGCCGGTTTACCGAAAATGGCATAGGAACTCCAAACGGTTTTTTTAGCTTTATATCACTATAACGTTGCCAACGCGCAAAGTTAGTTACCAATACTCAATGGGTGTTTTCGCGTTCTAGGAACTCTCGAATCTCAAGTGGCGGGTGACCTGCATAACATTGATCGCAAAGGCCGATGAAATCATCGGCTTCCAAAGGTTCAAGCAGCGAACCCTGATAAGTTAGAACTGCACGCACCGCTCGATCCACATTCTGAATCTCGGGCTGCTGGTAAGCAAACTGCAGCAACCTAGCGCTCAATGCTGGCGCAAACATATAGTTTGGCAAGGTTGTAAACCAGCCGCAGGCGGTTTCGAAGCGCTCAGGGTCTATACCGTCAATCATCGAAGGCTCTGCGTTCTGCAGGCGGTTCTGCCAGTTCCATGGCCGCAAGAAATTCTGGGATACGCTTACCCAGTTGGAAAAAACCTTTTTGCGCGTGGGGCCAAACCAAACGGTCATAATCACGCATAAAGCTTGTAAGGCGCACCCCACGGCCGGCCAGTTGCGTCTGTAATTGCGCGATGGTCTGTTGATTGTTACCGCTGGGCACATAAGCATGCACCAGTTCCTTGATCCCATGGGCGTCAACCCATTGCATTACATCATCCAGCCCATCAGCAGTCAGACTTGGCGCACGCAAAGTTGATGCATAAGCGGTATCCGCCCGCTGCAGCGCATCCGCAATCGCACCCTTACTAAAGGCGTTTACCAGCGGCGACGTTGCGGCCACATCACTGCGCGATGATGCCGGTAACGCTACTACCCCAGTTGGCTGAAATGGCAAATCCAGTGCCAGATCATCGTCTGCCAAAAGTAGACCCAGACTGTCAGCGGAGTCACCCCGAGCAGCGAAAGGTTTGGGCCAATCCAACGGCTGCTTCTGCAACGCCATCGCTGAAAGGGTTTCTATAACGGGCTGGGCACTGGTGGCCAGTCGCGCCAGTCCACTGTCGTGATCGCAGTATGTATGGACGCGCA
>CAJXAC010000094.1 GCA_913050035.1 uncultured Gammaproteobacteria bacterium
GCCGCCCGCCAAACCTTTACCCGCCACCAATAGATCTGGCTCCACATCATAAAGTTGCGATCCAAAGGCAACACCGGTGCGACCAAATCCGGTCATAACCTCATCCATAATGAGCAAAATTCCGTGTCGTTGCAGAATTTCTTTAGCCTTCTGCCAATAGCCTTCAGGTGGAGTGATGGCGCCACCCGATGAGCCGTTTATGGGTTCAGCGACCAGCGCTGCAATGTTCGTAGAACCGAGTTTTTGGATGGTGTCCTCAAGATCCTGCAAGTAGTACTGACAGGCATCTGGGTGGTGGGGACCTAAGGGGCAGCGCAGGGGGTAGGGGGTTTGGATATAGGGGTGATCTTCAAGAAGAGGCTCAATTCCCCGTTTTCTTGACGCATGACCGGATAAACCCGCCATGCTTATGGTCGTACCGTGATAAGACAAGTTACGGGCAAGAATCAGTTTACGTTGTGGTTGGCCGATCGCCGCCTGATACTGTACGGCGATTTTAATTGCCGATTCGTTAGCTTCGGAACCACCGCTGCACAAATGCACACAGGGCAGGTGTTGGGGTAGCCAATGATTGCGCAGTTCCTCTACCAGTCCTTGACGCTCGGGGGTGAGCCAGGGCGGCACCACATAGGTCGCGTTCATTGTTGCCGCGTGAATCGCATCTGCAACCTCACGTCGTCCATGACCAATATTTGCCACCACAGCGCCGCCAGCGGCATCGAGTATTTTTTTGTCGTTTTGCAGATAAAGGTACGCACCCTCTGCGTGAGACAATGTAGTAGGCGCGTTTGATGCTTGGAAGGGCCAGATTCCGGTCATGTTTCTGTCCGCATATTTCAGTTGTTTAGAGCTTATAGGATTTCCTGATAAACGTCAGGAACATCGCGGAGCAATTCCGCCGATTAACCAAATTTGATTCTTTATCGATTGCGCGCTCGTCGATATCAATCGACGCGTAAAAATATAGGTAGACTTCTGAGTCTTATCCGGTCTTGCCGATTCTGTCTTAGGATGCTTGCGCAATCTTTTGGGCCATTTGGCTCTTGGGTCAAGGTGGCCAGGAACACATCCCAGGTAGCTCTCGCTTTTACGGTCAATATGAGCCACATTGGTGATCGGTCCTGTGGTCTTGGCCGGAAGCAATACTAACTACGGATGTGCTGCTATTGTCTGGGACCGGGTATTTGGTACATTTCGTGGTCAAGCCATTTTGGATGCGGGCACTGGGCCGACCGAGCCCACCATGTGGCAGAAAATTTTGATGTCGGTTCGAGAACCGGAAGTTACGGCAGTGGCACCTGGCTCCTTGAGTGATGGCGTACTCGTGGGGAAAATTACAGAAGGATAAAATATAGAGGGGAAAGGTTATGGCGCTAAAAACTTTGACAGCGGATGCGACAGTGGACGATGTGGTGCAACAGCTTCGTCAGGATGGCGCGCTTATTATCAAAGATCTGCTGAGCAAAGAGTTGGTGGATCAACTGGCCGCAGAAGTGCAGCCTTATATTAACACCACGCCGACTGGGCGTGATGAGTTCACTGGCCATACCACTCGACGCACTGGTGCCTTGGCCGCCCGTTCTGCCACCTGCCGTGACTTAATCGTGCACGACTTAGTGCTGGGGAGCGCTAACGAGTATCTTAAACCGTTCACGCGAAAAATCACTTTGCATCTGACTCAGACTATAGATATTGGGCCTGGTGGTGCCGCACAGGAAATACATCGTGACCGTTATGCGTGGGGTAAATACCTGCCAAAAGAGATCGAGCCGCAATTTAACACCATCTGGGCTTTGACCGACTTTACAGCGGAAAATGGTGCGACTCAGTGTGTGCCGGGTAGTCAAGAATGGGATTGGTCGCAAAAACATACGAGTGACCAAGTGTGCCAGGCAGAGATGACCAAGGGTTCGGTGTTCATATACAGCGGCAGTGTCTTGCACGCGGGCGGCGCCAATCGCAGTAACGCGTCGAGGGTTGGGCTCAATTTAACCTATTGTTTGGGCTGGCTGCGTCAGGAAGAAAATCAGTACCTCTCGTGCCCGCCTGAGATCGCCAAAGATTTTGACCCGGTATTGCAGGATTTGTTGGGCTACACCCAGGGCGAATATGCGCTGGGTTATTACACGGATCCCACTGATATCACCAGCGGGCGCGATATCGTGCCACCTGAGTTCGCCTTGGGTCGATCTGCTGCTGGAATGAAGTTCCCTGGTAGTTAGATGCGCAAACCAGCTAAATTCCACCGATAGATAAAAGCGGATGGCCGACGTAATACCGACAAAAAAAGAGGGCGCCATAGCATCGAAAACTTAGGTGGGTGAGGGTTGGCGTATCGGTGCGCACGCTTTTATGCCCTCTGGGCCTCTCAAATAAGGCGCAGATTGCGATTTTTTGGAAGCAGTTGTAGACCAAGAACAGTTCAACTGTTGACAAGTGACCAACGGTTCCCTATCAAGTGTCCGCAAATTTTTAATATTCGAAGGTATCAATGATCAGGCTAACGGTGAACGGCAAAGAGCAGGAGTTGGACGTAGATCCGCAGACTCCTTTGTTATGGGTATTACGCGAACAATTACGTTTAACTGGCACCAAGTTCGGTTGTGGCATGGCCCAATGTGGTGCTTGTACTGTTCATGTTAATGGTACGGCACAGCGTTCTTGCGTGATGCCGTTGGCTGCTGTCCAAGATCAGCAAGTTACTACTATAGAAGGTCTAGCCCCCAGCGATGATGAGTTGCATCCGTTACAGCAAGCGTGGATTGACGAGCAAGTACCGCAGTGCGGTTACTGCCAATCCGGGCAACTGATGTCTGCAGCGTCATTGCTTGCCAGCAATGCCAATCCATCAGATGAAGAAATTGATGCCGCCATGCAGGGCAATATTTGTCGCTGTGGCATGTACGGTCGTATTAAAAAGGCCATTAAAAATGTTGCCGGTGTCGGTTATTTCGATCCAGCGCGAGGGGAGGTTTAATATGGGTAAGTGGACTAGAAGAGCCTTCATAACAACCGGCGTCGTTGCCGGTGGTGGTCTTGCTATTGGTGTTGCGCTGCGACCCGGACATCGCACCCCAGAGCTGGCGCCATTAGTCAGTAGCGACGATGAGACTCTGGTCAACGTTTGGGTGAAGCTTGATTCTAAGAACGTTGCCACGGTCATTGTGCCCCATTCGGAAATGGGTCAAGGCGCGCAAACTGCACTAGCGCAAATGCTTGCCGAAGAAATGGATGCGGACTGGGATCTGGTGCAGTTTGAAGAGGCTCCGCCGGTGCCGGAGTATGCGAACTACTTGTTGGGTTACGGAATTATAGGCGAAGTTCCAAAAGTGTTGGTGCCGACTTTTGATGGCCTAATGATCAAAGTTGCGCAATCGATGGCCATGCAGATTACTGGAGGAAGTCTGAGTATTCGCTCCACAGGGCAATATGGTATGCGCATCGCCGGTGCCGCAGCGCGAGAAATGTTGGTTGAGGCTGCAGCGCAAACCTGGCAGGTGCCGGCTGCGGAAATTCAAACTGAGGCCAGCCAACTGATCCATGCCGCCAGCAACCGGCGCGCGCCCTACGCTGAGTTTGCGGCGGTGGCCGCGCAGATGCAGCCACCGTCATCGCCCAGCCTCAAATCAGCCGATGAATTCCGAATTATTGGCCACCACGTGCAACGTCGTGACATTCCATCCAAAGTTGACGGAAGTGCCCAATTTGCCATGGATGTGCATGTCCCAGGAATGGTCTATGCCACGGTGCAACGGGCGCCGGTATTTGGCGGTGGGGTCGATAAGCTTGATGCCAGTGCCGCGAAGCAGGTTAAGGGTGTCATTGATGTTGTCACACTCCCTGGTTCCAACAAAGAAGATCCGTTTTCGGGCAGGCAGAATATTGGTGAAACCGTGGCCGTGGTTGCCGAAGGCTACTGGCCAGCGAAACAGGGCTTGAATGCGCTGGCGGTTGAGTGGAATCACTATGGTCGTGACAGTATGGGCAGCGACGAAATCTTTGCCCAGTTTGATCGCGACATCACCGCTGGCGTCGAGCGGGAAAACGATCGTTTGCAGGGCGATGTGAGCATGGCTCTTGAAAACGCGGCTCAGGTTGTTGAGGCTGAGTATCGCGTACCCTATCTCGCCCACGCTTGTATGGAGCCCATGAACGCCACGGCCCATGTGCAAAATGGCCAGTGTGAGCTCTGGATCGGGTGCCAGAATCCTTTGGGGTTTCGTGACGCTGTAGCTGAAGCTCTGGGCATGGAGCCTGGGAATGTGAAAGTGCATAACCATTTTATGGGGGGTGGCTTTGGCCGTAAGGCGAATCCAGATTATGCGATTCAAGCGGCGCTGCTGGCGCAAAAGGTGCAGCGCCCGGTACAGCTTATTTGGTCGCGGGAAGAGGATATTCGTCAGGACTACTACCGTCCGGCGGTGCGCAGTCGCTTCCGCGCAGCCATCGATGCAAACGGTGAGGTTGCATCTTGGGAAAACACCTATGTAGACAAGCATGAGCCTGCAGAGGCGCCGTTGATTCCCTATGCAGTGGGTTCCCAAGATATCGGCTATGTTGCGAGTCCGACTAACATTCCGTTTGGCGCTTGGCGCAGTGTTGACCACACTCAGCATGGCTTCTTCACCGAATCGTTTATCGATGAGTTAGCGGCGGCCAAGGAAGTGGACCCATATGAGTTTAGGGCGAATTTGCTACGCGATAAGCCGCGGCATTTGGCGGTTCTGAACAAAGCGGCTAAGGAAGCTGGTTGGGAGCAACCCCTCGCGCCAGGGCGTGGTCGCGGCATTGCTTTGCAGGAATCTTTTGGCACCTTGGTGGCAGAAGTTGTTGAGGTGACAGTGACCGACGGCGATGTAAAAGTGGATCGTGTGGTTGCCGCCGTAGACCCGGGTCTGGCGATTTCTCCCGATGGGCTGAAAGCGCAGATTGAATCCGGAATTATTTACGGCCTTAGTGCCGCGATGTTCGGCGAAGTCACCATCGAGAATGGCGCAGTAGCCCAAAGTAATTTCCACGATTACCAGATCTTGCGCATGCAAGATTCACCGGTCATTGAAACTCATGTGATCAATAGCGGAGGTCCCGTGGGTGGCGCAGGGGAGCCAGGTACGCCGGCGATCGCGCCAGCCTTGGCCAATGCGGTTTTTGATGCAACAGGGTCTAGAGTTAGGCAACTGCCGCTAAAGAACTACGACCTGAAATTCCGCATCGAAGAAAGCGACGAAGTCGCATAAGGCTGAACGACAGGGCGTCTTAACATATTGAGTATGTTGCGGCGCCCTCGTATCTAATCAGACGCCGTGCCAGTAAGTGAGATACTCGGCATAGATAACGTTACCCTCCACTCCGTCCGCTTCAATGTCGTGTTGAGTCTTCAGCAACATGTCACCGTTGGCCTTGGGCTGTGCGTCCAGTAACGAAATATGGGAACGCAGCCTTACCCCGTCGCCAATAATGATCGGCTGTAGAATCCGCACCTTATCCAGACCGTAGTTTAAGGGATTGCGGCCATCCTCCGGCCACAGTTGTGAGCTCTTGTAGAAATGTGAAAGTAAGGCGATGGCGTGAAAGCCGTGCAATAGCGTGCCGCCATAGGGGGTTGTTTTGGCGTGCTCGGGGTCGCAATGGCCTGGTGTGCGCCAGCGCGTGACTTCGGCAAATACATTGACCTGAACCTGGTCAATAAATACCCAAGGACTTATGCCGAGGGCTTGACCGACTTGCTGCTGAGCGTTGGCTAAAAGAAACGGTGACGTCATACACTTTCTCCAGTTACTCCACTAATTTTATTCAGACTAAGATTTATAGTCACTGCGCTAGAGAATCCCAGTTTTAGTCGTCTTTTAAGAGGTTCAGAACCACCTCATTTAAGTCGTTTGATTTCGCGAGTAACGAAGTGGAGGTTTCTTTAAGGATTTGGCCTCGAGCGAAGCGTGCAGATTCAAGGGCGTAATCAGCGTCAAGAATTTTCCCTTTTGCGGATGTGGCGCCCTCTTTGATAATCATCGCAGACTCCGCGGCGCTATTTAGTCGATTACTTAAAGCACCCAGATCTGCCCTCGCGGTCACGACCTGGTTCAGGCTATTGAACGCGAGTGTTTTAGCCATCGCTGCTCCATCGCGCGCTTGTAGATCGAGCGTTTTTAAAGGGACTAAAGTAGCTACGTTAGATTCGGTGACGGTAAAGCTTAATTCATCTCCGGTGGATACCGTTTCTAGGGGCTGCATATAGCCGTCCCTGGAAGTTGTTAGGGCAGTGCGAATTTGTTCGACAATGTCATCAGCCAGGGGTGCTTTGCTATTCTGTGAGACCGCAATGTTATCGATATACAGCTGCGCGCCGGCTACGGTTCCCCCTGTTGCGTCCCAGGTGCCAGCCACGAATACAAATTTAAACGTTCCCGACGTGGTGATATCTCGAGTGACCGTTGCCCAATTGGTAGAGGCCGACGCATCGGCCCCAGTTTCGTTCAAGATTTCCTCAATATGCCCCGTGTTCTCGTCGACCAAGTAGCCAATCACGTCGTAGGCATCTCCTCCGCCCGTGGCACGCCATTCAAAGCTAACCGAGTCGCCGGGATTCAGTTTGACGGAGGAGTCACTCACGATAGCTGGGCCATGCACAATGCCATAACCGTTCACGCTTACCCCTGTGGAACGCATCCTCACGGATAAGCCGGATCCGCTGGACGTCTCAGTTGAGAGTTCGGTCCGATAAGTTGCACTGCTTGGTGTCATTTGGTCATAGGGCGCTGCAAAACCATTTGCTGTTGGTGTCGGGAAGTTGGTGTCGGTTGCGGTTGGTTGGCCACCAAGTGTGCTGGCTCCGTTTAGTTTGATTTGATTATTGCTAACGCTCCAGCCGCTTATTGTCGTGTCACCTGAATTCCCAGTTTCGAAATCGTTGTTGCCGAATTGCCCGAGATTGATTTTCAACGGCTGCCCGTTCTGCCCGTTTTGGATAGGGTCGATGCTTCCTATAGCATCAGCGTTGCCTCCAGTGCCAAGGTAGATAAAGCCGTTAATGATTGAAACATCACCAAGCGTCTGAGAAATAGAAGCGTCCGTTTGGATTACGATGTTTTCGCTGCTAGTAGCGCCATCCTCGCTCACGCCAAATGACTCACTCGAGGACAACATAAGGGTCCCGGTTACTCGAGTAGCGTCGTTGTTACCGCTGGCTTGTAGCTCAACTTCTGGCCCGACATAGTTTGAGCCGTCAGCTGAGACTTTGCGGACGCGCAGGCCCGTGGTTGCTTCCATATTTTCGATTGTGATGTCGTCACCCTGAGCGCTCTTCAGTCTAATTCCACCATTTGTCGCTTCTGCGCTGATGCCTGTTACGTTCGTCAGTCTGTTAATCGCCTGCTTAGCCTCACGGAAATTTGTCGATGAGAAGCTAAACTGGTCAGTGACAGATCCGTTGATCAGAAGCCTGACAGGCTCATCGTTTGCGCTAGTGGATGACAGAAGCGCCTCTGTTTTCGCGCGTGCTTGGACACCGGAAAGCTCGTTTCGGGCGTTAATGCGCGAAGCCAAGTCTTTGGCCGATTCCTCGTTGATCGCATTGAATTTGTAGGAGCCGATCGATCCTCTGATAGTAATGTCTTCGGCTGTCGTAACCGAATTG
>CAJXAC010000095.1 GCA_913050035.1 uncultured Gammaproteobacteria bacterium
ACGGCGCGGTATCCGCTGCCTCGTTGGCGGCAAAAGGTGCTCGGGTTGCCCTTATTGATCGTGGCGATTTCGCCGGCGCATCAAGTTCTCACTCGTCTAATCTTGCCTGGGGCGGCATAAAGTACATGGAGAACTTTGAGTTCTTGTTGGTAAATAAACTTTGCCAAAGCCGTAATACCCTCGCCGCCGCCTATCCGTCTACAGTGCAGGAAATCCGTTTTCTAACCACTATTAATAAAGGCTTTCGTTTTCCGGCTTTCTTGGTGTTCTTAGGCTCACTGCTGTATTGGATAATTGGCCGCTTCAGTACCCGGTTGCCCAAATACATGACCCGCAAACGTATTAAAGCGCTGGAGCAACGCATTGATATTACCCATGCGGCTGCGGGCTTGGAGTATTCGGACTGTTATCTCTACGACAACGATGCGCGATTCGTATTTAACTTTATACGCAGTGCCATGAACTACGGTGCAATCGCCGCAAATTATGTGGGTTTAGTCGAAGCGCACCGTCAGCAAGATATATGGCAGGTGTCGGCAAAAGACGAGATCAGTGGCCGTTCAGTGACGATCCGAGCTAAGTCAGTTGTTAATGCGACCGGTGCATACGCAGACCAATTGAACGGGTTATTGCAGCAACCTGCGGAATACCACCATGTCTTCTCCAAGGGCATTCATCTGATCGTCGATAAGTTGGTAAGTAGCAAGCGTATCCTTGCGTTCTTTGCCAGTGACGGTCGATTGTTTTTTGTGATTCCCATGGGCGCAAAAACCTGTATCGGCACCACAGATACGCGCATTGATACCCCTCATGCCGACATAACAGCGGAGGATCGGCGCTTTGTCTTGGACAATATCAATGCCCTAATGGATCTACCCCAACCCCTCACGGAGGCGGATATCATTGCTGAACGCTGTGGGGTCCGGCCATTGGCGGTACAAGGCGATGGCGGTGAAGCGGATTGGCTTGCGCTATCACGTAAGCATGCGATCGATTTTAATACTGCAGACAGGTACTTGAGCATATTCGGCGGCAAGCTGACGGATTGTTTGAATGTGGGCGAGGAAGTGGCAGTCGCTCTAGAGCAGTGCGGTATAACCCTGCCCCATGCACAGCAGCGTTGGTATGGCGAACCCCCTGATGCTGTGCGCGACGAATTCTTCCACCAGGCAGAACTAATGCAGTTGGACGCTATGACAGACGAGCGAGCATCGGAACCGCTATCGCGACGCCTGTGGCGGCGTTATGGTCTAAACGCCATAGAGCTGCTGGATCAGATCCGTCAGGATCCGCGTCAGGCGGAAATTCTGATTCAGCACTCTGAATACGTGCGCTGTGAATTGCACTATGTGGCGGAAAAAGAAATGGTCACAAAGCTCGAAGATTTTTTGCGCCGGCGTTCGAAAATTTCCCAAGTTGTACGGCGTGAGACAATTGAGAATTCGCCCGGCTTACTAGAGGCATGCCAGATTTTGTTTGGGGACAAAGCAGAACAAAAGCTGCACGAGTGGATGGGGTAATTTGGCAGGAAATAGGCCGTAACGCCGCGGCTTTGCGGGCGTACTGCTCGATCCGCTATGTATAAAAAACAAAAAAGGATATTAGTGCACTAATGAAATATCGAGATCTTGGACCGATTAAGAACGTCAGTCGTTTGGCTTTGGGCGGAGGCGGCATTGGTCAGGTGTGGGGAGCGACCGATCGCGAAGAAGCTCTGGCAACCGTCGCGGCAGCAGTGGCAGATGGCATCAATTTCTTTGATCTAGCACCCATGTACGGTAATGGCGAGGCAGAGCGAGTTGTTGGTACTGTTTACCGGCATAGTTATCCAGATGACATCAAAGTAAGTACGAAGTGCATGCTTGGTGATGCGCCGGCAGACGAGATTGATGATCGTTTACGTCGCTCTCTTGATCAAAGCTGTGAGCGTCTCAATCGAGATTACGTAGACCTATTCATTCTCCATGGCTGCGTAATGGAAGATGGTTGGGCGGGTGCCGTTCATCCCAGAGCGTTGCCTCGAGTGGCAGTGCCCCTTAGCAAGTATCGGTCCCAGGTTGTGCCTGCATTTCAACGCCTAAAAGAAGAAGGGCGGATTGGAGCCTGGGGCATCACTGCGGCGATGATACCGGACGTTGATATCAACGTGCTGGCGTTGGAAGAAAGGCCGGAAGTTGTGCAATGCATTACAAACCCTCTTAACAGTTCGGGCAGCATGGCAATGGCCGCCCGCGAGGCAGATCACCGTGCCATCATCAAAGCCGCCAGTGAGCGCGGTTGTGGCGTTATGGGTATTCGGGCGGTAGCCGCAGGCGCTTTAACAGATCAGATAGATCGAGCGGTGAAACCGCATTCTGCAGAACAGCGAGATTATGATCTAGCGGCTCCGTTTCGCGACTTGGCGCGGGAATTTGGGCTACCGGTATCGCAGCTTGCGCATCAATATGCTTTAAGTCTCTCTGGCGTAGATACTGTTGTGCTGGGTGTGAAAAACCGTCAGGAGCTCAAGCAAGCTGTGGAAGCTGAAGAGTCTGCGCTTTCCCAAGAATTGTTGCAGAGCATTGATGATCTTTGGGCAGTCGGTAGTTGATCGCCTTCGTCTTACGCTCGTTTGGCGTCGCCATTAACTTCGGCTTAAAAGCCTCACCAATCGTTTAACTGCTAAGGACGTTGGCGCGGTGCCGGACACTCAAGATGTTTCGGGGAGGGAGAGGGGACTCGCGTGCCCGACACCGCAATAATGGTAATGCTTTTTTTGTGCCAACTTTCACAAAAATAGGCGCAAGCCAGTTGTGACAGGGCTTATCAGGTGTTAGCAAGAATAGGTGTTGGTTGGATAGTGGTTTGCTCGCCCGATATAGAAGCAAAAATCTTTGCTCGTAGCCTGTGTCGCACCAAATCAGCGCCGGTTTGAATATCGCTGCGAGCTGAAAACGAGGTAGTCAGCAGTGCTGTTGTGAGCTCGTTGGCGTTCACATAAATGCTAACAGTGCTAACCCGCTGTTAAGGATTAGGAAGAACGCCACGATCCATATCAACCCTTTTTTGTTATGTGGTTCCATGTCCGCACCTCTATTTTTTCTACACACTGAAAATTGTCGTTCACGCTGGGAGTTTTACCGTCAAATCTGCCTGCGTTGGACCTCTTCAAGCTTTAGTGTCAAATGGCAGGGCATAGCCTTGGTCCAAGGCCTTCTGCTTTTCTAGGCTATTATAACAACACCATTGGATCACCAACGTCGACCACGCCGATACTGCCGTGAGCTTTATACCCTAAAAGTTCCTGCACTCGGGTGGGCATAGTGCGAGCTTTTTCTAATGGCACGGTTAAAAAAGTATTTTCCTCTGTTCGCAGCCACCCCACCACAAAGCCCAAGAACATCCCCCGCCGACTCTCTTTGGTGGTGGTGTTGGCGCCGCCGCCATGGATGGCAGATCCTAAATAAATGAGCGCAGATCCGGCAGGCATTTCTGCGCAAGTGATCTCGTTTGGGCGAGGTTGTCTATCTGGTGGCCACTTGTGACTGCCTGGAACGACGCGGGTCGCGCCGTTTCCCCGAGTAAAATCTGTTAGGGCAAACATGGCTTCGATTTGCAAAAGCGGTTTTGGGTCGGGCAGTTCCCGCCAGGCGTCTTCGTCCCGATGCAATGCTTGATTGCTCTCACCCGGTCCGATTTGAATCAACTGGCCAGTATTAAAGAGATAATCACTGCAATTGGGTCGCAGGAAATGGTCTGCTGTTTCGATCAACGGCCGCAACAACATAACTTCCAAGAAGGTGTCTGATTTCCCGGGCAGGCCGTCACAGCGAATTGTTTTCTGTCCGTAAAAGTCGATCATCCGCTCGTGGGTAGGGTGGCGCAGCCCCGGCGTAAGGGCCGCTATATGCTGATCGAGTTCGGTGTTGAGCTTTTGTAACTGAGTTTCAGAGAGAATGCCCTCGACGATAACGGCGCCATCCCGTTCCAACAGGCTGCATAATTTCGTCGATTCGACAGTTGCTTCAACGCGTTCCAGTTCCAATGTCATAGAAACCTCCGCACTATTCCAAACTACTGCGAGTCATGATGCGCAATCCCAGTACGATCAGGCAAGTTCAATTGTGTCTCAGCTCGCCGTCTAAATTGCTCCTCTTGATTGCTTAGCCTTGGCTCAATCCATCCATCTTCTAGTGGATGGAATTATGCTAGGTTTCGGATAGGGCAGCAGATCCATTAGGCGTTGCCCAATCCTCCATTTGTAAAAGGCGGCAAGGGCATGTTGTTGAAGACACAAGCGCGCGCGGCAACGGCATTTTTTGTCGGAGTCGCATTATGTATTTCTACGGTATGGGCGGAGGCCCCGGATGCAGGAGCGAACCCTTGTGTGTCGCGGTCCGCGGAACTGGGCGACTCTGCTTTCTGGGCCAATACTGCGGTTGCACAATATGCCGATGGCGACTACCAAGCAGCTGTGACGACCGTTGATGCCTGTTTTGGCATTTGGGGTGCAATGGCCGGACAACAGCAGAAAAAACTGCATGACGAGGGGGCAAAATGTCCGCGCACGGGCCGAGTCTCAGCCAGAGCAAAAGCAAAGATTCACGAAAATTACTTGATGAACGATGTCTCAACAGCACTTTGGGCTAAGGCTCGATCGCAGCACGAACTGGGCGACATTGAACAGGCGAAGGTTTCCTATGGGCGCTGCGTCTACATGGCCTGCGGCCGAGCCTGGGACCCCAAGGGGTGGTTTTGGAGCCCCGCTCAGGACTGCGCTAACTTTGCTCGCAAGCTCTTAAACGCTGCGAGTTAGCTGAACTGTACGCTGCAACTTGGCGGACGCGAAAGCGGTAGGTCAATTCGAACCGTCCGCAGTAGATAAGCTTGACCGTGTGTTATTGGTTAAAGAGTAATACTTGATAGGGTATTTCGTAACGCCACGAGCCAGCCATTTAATGGCCAAACTCATTTTGTGGGCCGGTCAGCATAGGAGGTAACAAATGGGTCAACGCTTCAGATGGGGTCATATCAACATAAATGTCGCCGACCTAGATCTCTCGATATCTTTTTACGAAGAGCTCGGTTTTGAAATTTTTATGCCTGGCATTCCGTATTTGGGTTTAGAAGCCAAGAAATTCAAAGAAATGCCAATACCCATGGCTGAGGCACTCGGCGTGCCGCTCGGTACCAAGGGGCGTTCCTGCATCATGCAATTAGATAAGGGGTTACCCAAGCTAGATCTAACAGAGTTTTCTGCACCAGAAGCTCGTCTTCCTTTACGCAATCAAGATACTGGCATCGTGCGGCTTTGCTTGGCATCTAAGGATTTACAAGCGGACTATCAGCAGCTTGCAGCCAAGGGTGTAGAGTTTTTAGCGCCGCCATCCTCATGTGCTGAAAGGATGGCAGAAATTGCCGTTTGCAAAGATCCTGATGGCACCCTAATCGAACTGCTTCAGGTTCATCTCGACCGGTGGCCTCGCATTCCACGGCGTACTCCGTAGTCGAAAAATCCTAGCGCCAACCCAAACAAATTGCCCAACTCACGCAGAGGGTGGTACAGCCAATGGTTCTGCTGGCAACTTTGGTGGCGGTTGCTACTGGATGGCTTAAGAACACCCCGCTACGACCATAATCATTATGATAAGTGCGATTGTCAGAAGTATTGGGGTGAGCTTATTCACTGGATTATTAATCATCGCTGCTGGGTCTGGCCAGCCACGGCAGTAACCATATCCAACCCAATAGGGGTACAGGGAAGACCCAAAGGCAGCACCACCAGCCACTTTTCCCAACGTCATGTAGACGCCGCACTGTTGCTGACAGTGTTGGAATAGCCATTACTGGACGATATAGCAGCACAGTGATACCGACATAATTATCTACGTAGCCACCGGGTAAAAGATGACCAAATGGCAGGTCTTTTAGGTTGAGTATAGGAGGCAGGAACAATTGGTCGATTAACCAGACCACGATATATGCCAAAATGAAAAACAGTAGGAAGTACCAAAACTCGCTGCGGGTAGCGCGCCCTTTGAAGTCAAAATAACTCTTGAATCCACGGGCTGTGGCTTGCGAAAGGTTCATGACTAGATTACTGGCCATTCGCAACAAAGTAAGCCGCAGTAAATATTAAAGTGTATGAAACCGCGTAGTAGTAAAGAATCGTCTTTGTTGACATGATTTCGACCGCTCCTGCTCTCCAACGACCCTACTATCTCACCGAGCGTGGCTAAACGGTAGCCTCGTTTGCGTGGGCTTGTACGTGCCCTGCATGGCTTTTTTCTGGTAGGTTAAACCAATGCTACTTATCGCCCTAACGGTACTTCCAGCGATTGCCATTGCCGTTTACTTCATTACTTCGGACAGATTTATAGAGCCGACGGGCACTATTCTTTTTAGTTTATTTCTAGGCCTTATTATTTGTTTGCCAGCAGGGGTGCTAAACACCTTGCTGATTTGGAGTCAGGAAGATCCGCACCGTCATGTGTATCTCGCAGCGATTACAGAAGAGCCGTTGAAATTCCTGATGATTTTCTTTTTCTTAAGAAGCCGCACGGAATTTGATGAACCAATGGACGCGCTAGTTTATGGAACGGTGGTTTCCCTTGGCTTCGCAATATTGGAGAACTTCGGATATGTATATGGCGCGGACTCAGAGACGTCGTCTTATGCTATTGCGACGCTGCGAGCTTTCACAGCTATCCCCATGCACGCGTCTTGTGGTGTAGTGATGGGCTACTATTTCGGCAGGTATATGTTCTCAGGATCAAGGCGTTACTTGTTTATGAGCTTGGCCGTTCCGATCTTTTTTCATGCCAGCTACAACTTTCTAGCGTCAATCGATTCGCCTTTTTTCCTTCTGCTACTGATCGTGCTGGTCGTTTACTGCTTACGTTTACACAAAGTTTTTATTCAGGAGCAAAAGCTGAAGTCGGCTGAAACTGAAAGGAAATTTTCCTAGCGGCTTTTCTGAACCCCCATCTAAATTCCAACAGTAATCGCGGGACCGTTTTCGGAAGCCCAGTTTCCTCGATTGTGGAAGGTCAACCCAAAGGAGCAGCGGGGGCCAAAAGTGTGAGTAGAGCCAGGTCTATCACTGGCTTATTGGCTTTAAATAAGGGCTGGGACGATGACCGCCTAATTTCAAACATCCTCATCATTACTAGATTCCTTTAGTTTCATAAGACTATGACGGTC
>CAJXAC010000096.1 GCA_913050035.1 uncultured Gammaproteobacteria bacterium
AACAGTTATTTCCATACCGAACGTCGGCGCCGTCAATTACAACGCGTCATTGACAATAATCAGGCGGCGGCTGCTTCGGAGGATCCCAGCGACGATTTTGAAGTGCAAAAATTCAGTACCGTCGGTGCCGTCGCTCTGGATCAGCAGGGCACCATCACGGCCGCTACCTCTACAGGGGGTATGACTAATAAACGCTACGGCAGAATTGGCGATTCACCAATTATTGGCGCGGGCACTTATGCCGACAATCAAGCCTGTGGGATCAGTGCCACCGGTCATGGCGAATATTTCATTCGCGCCGCTGTCGCCCACGATATCTGCGCCCGGGTTAAATATCAGGGGATCGACCTACGCACTGCCGCCAACGCGGTAATCAATGACAAACTTGTACAGATGGGGGGCGATGGCGGGATTATCGGCATCGACCCGAAGGGTAATGTGGTCTACGTCTTCAATACACCCGGTATGTATCGCGCCAGTGTTGACACCAGCGGTCATCTGGATGTGCAAATTTTTCGCTAACCGCCTGCGTTAGACAGTCCGTTCTGATCATCAACGATCAGAAATAGCCCTCAGACAGCTATCGGCTGCTCGATGCAGACGCCATAGTTATATCTATTCGGCCGCCGCAAAGTAGGCACTCATGTCCCAGTCTGGCCAGCGCTTCTGGGTGAGCTGCAAGGTTCTCACCGTCCAGAACGGATCTCCCGGTGCCGGAATACCAAGACACTGCAACTGCTCAGGTGACCCATGATTCAGAATCAGGTGCCAAGGCCTTTCTGGCGAAAACTGCCAAACATGAAAGCCGACCTGACTGTTGCCCGCAGCTTTATAGCTCACGGTCATCGTATATCGAAAACCGTTTAAATCAGTGAGATTGGTACCGCGATGGAAGGTGTCTATACCGTAGGCCAAAATTGATCCAGCAGGAGCGGCTGCGGAACGTTGTCGCGCCAGCAGCGCCGGTTGCTGTTCCGTAGCAGCAACAATTGCGCCATCGCCAAGCACCGCCGCAACGTCGTCTTTGGCCACATAGTGCAGAGCACCAACACCGTCCGTTACGTCTGAGATATAGATAATAAAGTTAACCGTTCGCGACTTCGCCTCATCTCCAGGTACCGTCAGAGTATGGTTTCCAAAATCACAATGAAAAGCCTGATCATAATCCGCCTCGCCAGTGAACTTAGCCCAGGTATGAGACTGATATAATTCTACTCGATCAACACCTAACATCTTTTTTGCCAATGCGATTAACCGCGGATCAAGAGAAATCATATTCATCGCAACGGAGGCTTGATAAGGCAAAGTGTCGATGTTCATAAACTGTTTTCGGTGCGAGGCGCCAACACTCCCTGCCAGCTTGAAGTCCAAAGCCCTTCCATCACCCTGGCCCTGCACACCGTACTGGTCCTGATAGTCCGCATAGATGGGCGCGATCTCTTCGGCAGAAAAAAAATCTTCAATGACCACCGCACCGTCTTTGTGCCACTGTGCAATCTGCTGATCCGTGGCTGCTTCACTCACCACCATCTTTGCTCCTAACCTCGTCAATTTATAGCTGTCCGACTTTTACAGAACACGCCGATAGCCCATTACCCACAGTTTTCGCTAGACTCGACAGCTTATCAAGACATCGTACCGTTATGAAAATCACACGACTCACTACATATATTGTCCCGCCGCGTTGGTTATTCCTAAAAATCGAAACCGATGAGGGCTTATTTGGTTGGGGTGAGCCGGTAGTTGAGGGGCGCGCGCATACCGTGGCCACAGCTGTGGACGAGCTATCTGACTATCTAGTCGGCAAAGACCCGCTGCAAATCGAAAAACATTGGCAAGCCATGTATCGCGGCGCGTTTTATCGCGGTGGGCCCGTATTGATGAGCGCTATAGCCGGGGTGGATCAGGCCTTATGGGATATCAAAGGCAAATACCATAACGCGCCCGTGCACCAACTGCTGGGCGGGCAAGTGCGAGACCGCATAAAAGTTTATGCCTGGGTTGGCGGCGATCGCCCATCGGATATCGTGGCATCAGCGGAAAAAGCCATAAGCGACGGTTTTAGCGCGACCAAAATGAATCTGACCGAAGAACTCCAGGTCGTTGACCATCTGAGCAAGATTGACGACGCCGTGGAGCGTATCGCAAGTCTGCGCAGCGCTGTTGGCAATAAACTGGATATCGCAGTGGACTTCCACGGTCGAGTACATGCGCCCATGGCAAAGGTGCTGATTAAAGCAATCGAGCCCTATAACCCCTTATTTATAGAGGAGCCCGTTCTGAGCGAACAGCTGGAAACCATGGCCCAATTGCGCCGCAATACCCATATTCCGATCGCCACCGGCGAACGCTTGTATTCCCGTTTTGACTATAAAAATCTCTTTAGCCTAGGTGCTGCGGACATTATTCAGCCGGATCTATCTCATGCCGGTGGCATTACCGAGTGCAAGAAAATTGCCGCTATGGCGGAATCCTGGGATCTGGCCTTGGCGCCCCATTGCCCGCTCGGACCGATTGCGCTCGCTGCTTGTCTACAGATCGACGCGGTGAGCCAAAATGCGTTTATTCAAGAGCAAAGCCAAGGTATTCACTACAACCAAAGCAACGATTTAACCGACTACCTTAGCGACCCTAGCGTGCTGCATTTTAGCGACGGATATGTTGATATCCCTCAGGGGCCTGGGCTGGGAATCGATATTAACGAGGACTACGTTATCGAGCGCAGCAAAGAGGGTCATCGCTGGCACAATCCAATATGGCAACATGGGGATGGCAGCATCGCCGAGTGGTAAACGCACAATAAGCAGCAACCGAGGGGACACTATGATCATCAAGAAAATCGCGATCGGATTGGTTATCGCATACGCCGGCATCGTTATCTTATTTGAGTCTCTGCTGGGTTATTACCAGCCGCAAAACGATGGCACGATAACCATTACCACGACCAACGCAGCGGGCGTGCAGGCTGACCGAGTGCTCTCGCGCATCACCGTTGGTGATCGCCTATATGTTGCCGCGAATCACTGGCCGCGGGCCTGGTATCGGCAAACTCTGGATAATCCAGATGTAACCGTCACCATCGACGGTAAACGCTCGGACTTTAAGGCCGTGGCAGTAGGCGATGAGGAGCATGCTAACGTGAACGGCAGCTCTCCTCTGCCGCTGAGCTTTCGCTTCCTGACCGGTTTTCCACCGCGCTATTTTATTCGTCTGGATCCGCGCTAACTGCACATCTAGGTGCTATCGTCCCCCGCTCTGCCAAATGGCTGGGCGCTACTCTTACTGGGGGCGATCACCTTTTACAATGACCCGGTGCATATGCCGCCGATGGCCCTGATAGTCGTTCAGCGCGTTATGGAACATGCAGCGGTTGTCCCACATAGCCAAGCTACCCGGCTGCCACTTGAAACGCGTTACAAACTCATCCTTGGTTAAATGCTTGGTTAGAAAGCGAAAAATGGCCAGACTTTCGTCTCTGGTCCAACCCTTAATGTTGATGGTGTGGGGCTTACTGCAATAGATGCTTTTATTTCCTGTCTCTTCATGTGTACGAATCAGCGGATGTTCCACTTCCGACTCGGCAAATTCCGCATTACCGCCATAGGCGTCACCAAGATTCTGTTTTGCCGCCACCGACTTATAGTCACCGCTTTGGCCGTGGACTAACTTTGGTGAGTAAATACCCTGCCAGCTTTCAAGCGCCGCGCGCATCGCCGGGCTGAGTGCTGCGTAGGCAGCTGTCGCATCTGCAAATAGAGTGTCCCCGCCTTCCTCGGGCACCTCAACTGCATACAGTAATGTTGCCTTGGGCGGATACGCTGTATAAGAAGTATCTGTATGCCAGTCACCACCGAAATTCATCGTGGCATCAGCCTCTTTGATAATGGGAATGACGAAGGCGCTCTCGTCTACTGGCTGCATAAACGGGTACTGATCGAGCTCGCCAAAGTAACTGGCAAAGCGTGCCTGAGCAGTAGCCGATAAATCCTGATCGCGGAAAAACAGCACATGATGCTGCAACCACGCACTGTGGATTTCCTGAATAACCTCCCCAGCGAGTGGTCGAGACAAATCAACACCAGAAACCACAGCCCCAACCGGACCTATTTGGTTGTCTACGGAAATATGCGCGTAGCTCATAGCACCTCCCCAGCACGCTAAACCAGTCTGCAACAGTAATGAAAAATCCCTCGCAACACAAAATAAGCTACAGTCGTATAACGGCGCTTGCTGCTTCAATGCGCAGCGAATTAGGGGGAGGAATTTTGAGCAATAAACAAGTCTGTGCGTTCTTAGGCGATGACGCATCACCAGAGGTGATGCAACCGACCATCGACATCATCGAAGACATGAAATTAGGGATCGATTTCCACTACCCGGCTGTAGGTACAGATGCCAAAAGCGCCACGGGAAGCCTATTCCCCGAGCAAAGCAAACGAGCCATAGATGCAGCTGACGCGACTCTTTTCGGTTCAACCAGCGGCAACAGCACCGCCGCTTTATTTTATTTGCGCTGGGGTAAACAGACCTTTGCCAACGTTCGTCCAAGCCAATGGTTGCCCGGTTACGCCAGCCCGATGGCTAATCCGCAGGACATTGACTTTGTGATCGTACGCGAAAACTTAGAAGATCTTTATCTTGGACTTGAGGGTGATCTCGAAGACCTGGCAGCGCTCAACTACTATTCACGCCATGCCCGGGCCAATTTGGCAGATTTAGGGCCCGGCAAATACGCTATTAAAACGATTACCGAACGTGGCAGTGAACGAGTCATTCGACATAGTTTCGAGCTGGCTCGACAGCGTGGACAGAAGCGCAAAGTCACGGTGACCTGCAAATATAATATGCTCAGTACCGCAGACGGTCTGTTCTTAGATATAGCAAAGAAAGTGGCCGAGGATTATCCGGATATCGATTTTGAGCATTTTATTGTGGACGATTTTTTATGTCGTATGATCGCCCGCCCTGAAGATTTGGATGTAGTCGTAACCCCCAACCTGTACGGTGATATTTTATCCGACGGCGCAGCCGGCATGATTGGCGGTCTGGGATTGGCGGCATCAGGCTGTTACGGCGAAGACTACGCTTATTTTGAATCGGCCCATGGCACCGCTCCAGACATTGCCGGCCAAAATATAATCAACCCCACCGCAACCATGTTATCTGCCGCCATGATGCTCGACTATCTGGATATGGAAGAGGCGGCTTTGAGACTGCGCCAAGCAGTGAAATCGGTCTATTCAGAGGGCCGCGTACTGCCACGCGACCAGGGTGGAACAGCATCCACCAGTGAATTTTGCGCTGCGGTGAGAGCATTTCTTTAGTCCTATCATGATTTGAATAACTCGCCCTCTATGTCGGCAAAACCTTTGAACTCCAGAGCATTGCCGCTGGGATCGAGTAAGAACATTGTGGCCTGCTCGCCTACTTCACCGGCAAAACGGATGTAGGGTTCAATTACAAATTGCACGTTGTGCGCGATCAGTCGATCACGCAAATCCGCCCATGTCGGCATGTCTAATACCACGCCAAAATGGGGAACCGGGACATCATGACCGTCCACCGGATTATCGCCACGGGACTGACTTGATCCATTGGCCGCCACCGTATGGCATACCAATTGATGCCCGAATAAATTTAAGTCAATCCACTGGTCACTGCGTCGGCCTGTCGCGCAGCCGAGGACTTGAACATAAAAATGTTCGGCGGCGGCTAGGTCAGTGACCGGAATAGCCAAGTGAAAAGGGAATGACGCCATAGTTTCTGCCATAGTGGGAGTTTGCGGCAAGCGTACCTCAATTCGGAAAGCGCTTTTTTGGTGACAAAGCCTAACCATGAAAAGAGAAAAATACGATGCTAGAAACTATGGATTATCTGAAGAATGGAAGTCTGGCCGGGCTACTTTTGCTGTGCTCAATATCAGCAACTGCCGACAACCAGAATCCAGAACCGGCCCCTAAAGTCATAGTCAAGAAATTCGAAACCATTGAATCGACCATCGGCGCGGTAGGTAGCAAAGTAGCCGCGCAACTACGCAGATACGGTATTGATTTAGACAATATGGAGGCCAAGTTGGAAACTCTAAACGCAGACGGCCGGCGCATTGTGATAATGCATAGCGATGAGGACAGCGTATCTTCATCACTCGCTACAAAAATTTTTAGTGATACGTTAGAAGTTCACTCCTAGACAGCGCGATCAACATTAAGCCAAGACGCTGCCGATTGCGTGCTCGCTCGCTTCGCAAAAATGCAAACCAGCAGGGGGTAACGCTGCTAAGAGAGGCATGTAAGGCGCGTCGTCTAGACTAACGTTCTAGAAATGGACGACGCGCTGTTACCAAGAATCTTTAAAGATCCTGTTCGAGTCCCGCAGGTGCTCGATGGTTAGAAAAAAGTTAATAACGAAAAATGCGATTACCAAGATCCACTCGGTCCAGGGGTTGGGGTAAATGAGTAAAAAAGCCACCCGAAAAACGACCAGCCAATAGCCGAACACTAAGATGGGTAAAACCGATGATAAGGGGCGTTGGTGACGTAAATAACTGATTATAAAGTAGGAAACTGTCATAAATGCCGCTGAGCGAATGCTATGTACGCGCCAGTTGGCGGTCGTAGCATCAATGTTAATGAGTGAATAAGGCACCTCATACATGTACCCAAACAATGGCAACCACGCAGACGGTGCGAGCCAGATCAATAAAACCAGCATCATGACTTTGCCGAACCTCATAAGCCCCCCCCAATCCAACCAACGAATGTTTGCGGGTCATCGTTAGGTGCCTGTTAGAGTACCTGAACAACCAATAAAAGTGGATGCTCAAACAAACACGTGTAGCCTCTAATGCAGCCGAAATTCGGCAACGAAAATCTGCAAAATATTGCACCAACGACCACAGATGGTTTGACAGTCAGGCACGAGCAGGTACTATACGCGGCCTCGCCAGAGTACTGATTTTTGGGTGTTTAGCTCAGTTGGTAGAGCGGCGCCCTTACAAGGCGTAGGTCACAGGTT
>CAJXAC010000097.1 GCA_913050035.1 uncultured Gammaproteobacteria bacterium
TTATTCGCAAATCCTGGCGAAACCATGGCACCGCCGGACGCGGCAGCAAAATGGGCGACCTATTTGCCGTTTCTGAATACCGTGATTCTCTTGTCCTCAAGTGTCACTGTGCATTTCGCTCATACCGCGATAAAAAACGGGAATCGCAAAAAACTTGTGCGGTGGTTGGGAACAACAGTAGCCCTTGGATGCATATTTTTGGGCTTACAGGTTGAAGAGTACCTTGTCGCCTACCGAGATATGGGCCTGACATTGGGAAGCGGCATTTATGGCTCAACTTTTTTCTTGTTAACTGGTTTCCATGGTTTCCACGTAACGATGGGAACTTTTATTTTATTGGTTCAATGGTTTCGGGCTAGGAAAGGCCACTTTTCGCACAGCGATTGCTTTGGTTTTGAGGCGGCGAGTTGGTATTGGCACTTCGTTGACGTGGTCTGGGTAGGATTGTTTATATTCGTGTACGTCCTTTAACGAATAAAAATTTTTAAATAAGGGCCCCGAGGGGCCCTTTTATTTGCGCGCTTAAATTATTCTTCAGAGGCTTGAGCCGCATGCCAGGGGGCATTAACGCCCATACGTAGTTCACCTGAGTAAAAGCCGTAGGCTATTGTGATCAGTAATAACGACGCAAAGGTGATGCGCAAACCTAGAGCGTAAAGGGTGCGCTTCGAATCAGGGGTTTCCGTGTCTTTGAACAAGAAAACCAAGCCGCTACTTAGACTTAGAATGACCCCGATAAGTAAAAGGATAATAAGGATTTTAAGCACGGTTCTGCCCTTTAAAATGAGCCGCTAATGTAATGGATTCACATGTGAGCGTTAAGTGATGAAAGCCTTCAAACCAGGTGTTCGCATGAGCGTTTTTGTATTGATACTTTTACCGTTGCTTCTGGCATTGGGTAACTGGCAGCTACAACGCGGCGCACTGAAGCGCGATTTAGAGACTGACTACCTGCAACAGCTCACTCAGCTGCCAAAAGACTTGCAGAAGTTACTCTTTGACTCTGGAGCGCCGGTAAATGGAGCGCTGCCTCTGGCCCCCTTTGCCCGTGTCCGGCTAAGCGGCCGTTATGGCGAGGAAATGTTCTTTCTCGACAATCAGATCAGTGACAGACAGGTGGGTTATTGGCTATTCCAGACCTTTATCATGACGGATGGCGATAAGGTGCTCGTCAATCGGGGTTTTGTAGCAGCATCAAGCCAACGGAATGTTCTACCAGTGGTAACAACGCCAGCGAATCAGGTGACGATTATTGCGAGCGTTTGGCCCGACCTAGGCCTGCCACCGTTGCTAAAACAACAAGACTGGGCATCAACTTGGCCCAAAAGAATTCAGCGCCGTGAGCTTCTGCGTATGGCCGAGGCAGCACAAAGCTGGGCATCAGAATTGCGCCTAGAGCCGGGCCAGGCCGGAGAGTTGCAAGCCGCGCCATTTGCCGAGCCGTTATCGGACGCCAAGCATCGTGGCTATGCATTGACCTGGTTTGGACTCGCTGTGGCGCTTGTCTTGGGCTACATAGCCTTTGGTTTGCGTCGACCGGTAATTGACACCGCGACGACGGATTAAGGTTGACCATAATCGGCCGCGAGACAGCGACAGGCCCAGTTACAGAGAGAAAACAATGCCAGAACAAGCACCAGAGGCGAAGAATCGCCGCCAACTGACGATTATCTTGATTACCGCCACAATTTCGCTGCTCGGAAGTTATGGCCTTTTTTGGGTCGCTAAATCCGGTGTCGGCTGGGGCACCACGAACAACGGAGCGTTTGTAACTCCCGCGACTAACCGCAGTGATCTTGGTTGGCAATTTCAGTCCGATCTTGAACTTTTGCAGGACAACTTGTGGTGGTTATGGTTAACAGTGGATAACTGCGATGCCGGCTGCGAACAAGCATTGAAAAACCTAAAGGCGACCCACATCCTGCTCAACAAGGAAGCGGAAAGGGTGCGTGTCGCGTATTCCAGTGCTGACCAAGTAGCCCCGGGTACCTCGGGCGTTATTCGTGTCCGACCGACCCAGCGCGACATGCCGGCGGGCATATACATCATCGATCCCTTAGGCAATCTAGTATTTTTCTATCCCGTGGACGCGCCGCCGGAGGATGTACTAAAGGATCTCAAACGTTTATTGAAGGTGTCTCAAATTGGCTAATGTACTGATCACGCGGCTCGTTGGTTTTGCCGTTGTTTTGGCATTGTTCGTGGTCGCGGTAGGCGCGTACACGCGACTTGCAGATGCTGGCTTGGGTTGCCCGGATTGGCCGGGTTGTTATGGATTTTTGACCGTTCCGGAAGCAGCAGCGGACGTTAGTTTGGCCGAGGCTCGGTACCCTGATGCGCCAGTCGAGGTAACCAAGGCTTGGTGGGAAATGGGTCATCGCTATATTGCCGGTGCGTTGCTTTTATTGGTCTTTGCGATGTTTGTAATCGCTTGGCGCGGACGCGAAGAAAATACCCCGACCACGTTTATGAGCGCGCTATTAGTGATTATCGTCTGCCAAGCGGCTTTTGGCGCCTGGACGGTCACGCTCAAGTTATGGCCCCAAGTGGTCACCGCGCATTTATTGGGCGGTTTCACCACGCTAAGCCTGCTTTGGTTGGTGTTGCTACGTCAGGGTGTCTTCGCCAGTGTTCATCGTGGTTTGCCGAGGCCTGGTAAACATGCGGCCATTGCCCTTGTGGCAGTGGTGGCGCAAATTGCTCTTGGCGGCTGGGTATCGTCGAATTATGCGGCTTTAGCGTGCCATGATTTCCCCAGTTGCGACGGTTCTTATTCACCGACTATTGATCTGGCTGCAGGCTTCAATATTTTCCAGGGCGTTGGCCCCAGTTATTTGGGTGGTCTCATGGACAATGAGGCCCGCAAAGCTATCCATTGGGTGCATCGTCTCAGCGCAATCGGCGTGGCGCTGATCGTGCTGTCCCTGGCCTGGCGTTTAATGCGAGCCAACCGGCTAATCGCCTCGGCCATGGTGGTGGTGTTAATTGCGCAGATTGTTCTTGGAATCTTAAATGTGGTTTGGGTTTTACCGCTCTTCAACGCAACACTGCATAACGTTGGTGGTGCGTTGTTGCTGATTACCTTAGTTACAGTAAACTTCGCACCGCGTTTGCGCATCCACCGAGCGATGCCGAATGCCTAACGCGAGAGCTGTTTCTATTCGGATACCCAATATGCACATTGCTGCCCAGCCGCTTTGGCGCGATTACTTAGAGTTATGCAAACCCAGAGTGGTATTGCTGATGCTGCTCTGTGCGGTGGTGGGTATGTATTTAGCAACGCCTGGCGCTGTCGCCTGGCAAACCCTCGTATTCGGGCTACTTGGTATTGGGCTGGTGGCAGGCTCTGCCGCAGCGGTGAACCACATTGCCGATGCCCGTATTGATGCAAAAATGGCGCGCACCGAACAGCGGCCTATTGCCACCGGACGAGTCAGCAACGCTGGAGCAATGGTATTTGCTGCGGTTACCGGGGCGGTGGGGCTTGGCCTTTTGTGGTTCTTGGTAAATCCCCTTACCGCTTGGCTGAATTTCGCGTCATGGGTCGGTTACGGCTTTATTTACACCATGTTCCTGAAACGTGCGACGCCGCAAAATATAGTCATTGGCGGCTTGTTTGGCGCGGCTCCCCCTCTCTTCGGCTGGACTGCTGTCAGTAACAGCGTCGATCCCGGAGGGCTGTTACTGGTGTTAATTATCTTTGTCTGGACGCCACCGCATTTTTGGGCACTGGCGTTGGAGCGTAAAGAAGAATACGCGCTGGTCGATATGCCCATGTTGCCAGTGACTCATGGCGAATCATTCACACGCCTGCACATTTTGTTGTACACGATTTTGCTTATGGTGTGCTCGTTGTTGCCCTTTGCTATTGGTATGTCAGGGCTTTTATATCTTGTTGGGGCATTCGCCCTGGGGCTTGGCTTTTTATATTGGGCGGTAGCACTGGTGCGGAATCGCGATGCCAAGGCGCCTATGGCGACATTTCGGTACTCGATTATTTATCTGGGGTTGTTGTTTTTGTTTTTGCTCGGGGATCATTACCTGATTAACAGTGAAGAAACGAGCAGTCCGCTAGCCGCTCCAATAGAGATGCAGAAAATAGAGGTCTAAATCTATGGCGACGATTCGCTCCACTGTATTGTTGTGCTTGGGATTCATTACCATCGTAGTTGCGATGTTTGTGATCAGTGTTACCCGTACGCCACAATTGTCTGAACAGGAGCTGCGCGCGGCCGGGGTATTTGTGTTGCCGCAACCGCGGGCTCTTGCTGAGTTTCAACTGCAAGACCAATTTGGCGAAAACTTTGCGCTAGAAAATCTTGAGAATAAGTGGACGTTTATCTTTTTCGGGTTTACCAACTGTCCGGATATTTGTCCCACTTCAATGGCAGAGCTGGGGCGGGCTGAACGAGCATTGCATAACGCGGGCGATATGGCTGAGCAACCGTTGCAGGGAGTTCTTGTTTCGGTGGACCCTGATCACGATACACCAGACAGGTTGGGTAAATACGCGGAGGCATTTTCGCCACGGTTTCTGGGTGTGTCGGGTCAACGAGAATCCCTAGTGGCACTGACCCAACAGGTAAATGTCGCGTTCGCCAAGGTGCCGATGCCGATCTCACAGCAAGCACCGGATAGCGCACCTGGTTACACGGTTGATCATACGGGTAATTTGGTCATCATTAACCCGCGAGGGCACTATCACGGGTTTATAAAGTTGCCGCACAAATCTGAGACCATTAGGCTCACCTACCAGACCCTAGCCGCGCAGTTTTAAACGTGCAGCGGCTTTCTTGGAAGCGAGCCTGTACATGGATGACGACCAAACTCTAGCTACGGCAGTGCGGCGGCTGCAGGAACTGCAGCGCGGTTTTGATGCAGTGCGCCAGCGCACTCTGCAACTGTGTGAGCCTCTTGTGCTTGAAGACTATGGCGTCCAGCCCATGGCTGATGCCAGTCCGCCAAAGTGGCATCTTGCCCACACCAGTTGGTTCTTTGACACATTTATTCTGAGTCCATGGCAACCCCATTACGCCACCTTTCACCCGGCCTATGCAGAACTATTTAACTCCTACTACAACGGCGTGGGTGACCCATTTCCGCGCGCCTGTCGAGGCAATCTGTCGCGACCAACGTTAGAGGAAATTCTCGCGTATCGGCGTTTTGTCGATCAGGGGGTGGTCGAGTTGATTGAGTTATTTCTCCAAGACCCGCCAGCTTGCCAGATGGCAAAGATGGTGGAGGTTTTAGAGCTTGGAATAGAACATGAGCAACAGCATCAGGAATTGTTGCTTACAGACGTTAAATATAATTTTGGTCATAACCCGTTGTATCCTGCTTATAACAGTACAACCCTTGCGCCTGGTTTGCCGCCCACTGCAATTCAATTCGATGATGTAGCACCGGGGCTCGTCCATATCGGCGCGGCTGCTGAGGGTTTTGCATTTGATAATGAGCGACCGCGACATCAGGTTTTTCTACAGCCCTTTCGGGTCGCCAACCGCCTTGTTACAAATGGAGAGTTTCTCCAATTTGTTGAGGATGGCGGTTACCAGCGACCGGAACTATGGCTTGCCGAGGCGTGGCAGCAATTGCAGGCAGGCGCTCTGGCAGCACAACCCCTTTATTGGCGATTAATACAAGGCCAGTGGAGCGAGTATCGCTTGGACGGTCTACAGCCGCTGGATCTACACCGGCCCGTTGTCCACGTTAACGGTTTTGAAGCCATGGCCTACGCTAGCTGGACGGGCGCGCGGCTTTTAACCGAGGCCGAGTGGGAGTTCACCGCTGGCAGCGAAGCCGTGCAAGGAAATTTTGTCGAGTCTTGGCAATTCCACCCCGCAAGCCAGTCCCACGGATCTCGGCAATTGTTTGGTGATGTCTGGGAGTGGACGAGTAGCAGTTATTCCCCCTACCCCGGTTACCAGCAGTTGTCTGGTACTTTGGGGGAATACAACGGCAAATTTATGAGCAGCCAGCTAGTGCTTCGTGGCGGCTCTTGTGCGACACCGCAACAGCACATACGTGCAAGTTACCGTAACTTTTTCTATCCTGCAGATCGCTGGCAATTCACCGGCATACGCTTGGCGAGAAACATATAGGAGGTCGATTGACCATCGCAGAAGGCAGTGGCCTATACGATTACGAACCGGAGGCAAGTAATTTCGCCGCCGAGGTGCTCGCGGGCCTGCAGCAAACGGTAAAGACAATCTCGCCAAAGTACTTTTATGATGAGCGTGGTTCGCAGCTCTTCGATGCGATCACCCAGCTGCCCGAGTACTATCCGACTCGTACAGAACTTGCTCTGTTCGAGCGCTATCTGCCGGAGGTTAGGCAACAGCTGGTGGCGCAGCCTTTTTGTGTTGTGGAATACGGCAGCGGCTCGAATAAAAAAATCCGGCGGGTGCTGGATGTATTGCAGCCTGCAGCCTATGTTCCAGTAGATATCTCTCGTCAGTATTTACTGGACAATGCGCGTCAGCTAAAAACGGATTTTCCTGAGCTCGCCATTTATCCGGTTTGCGCAGACATCAGTGCAAGTTTTACTCTGCCTGAAGAAGTTCAAGCGATGCAGAAATTAG
>CAJXAC010000098.1 GCA_913050035.1 uncultured Gammaproteobacteria bacterium
CCATTAATTGAGGAACTGCCCCCTAATGTTTTTCCCCTTGGGTAACGGATTGATCGTCCATTCATTGTTTTATCAGGTTCAGTTTTGTAACACCAATCAACTGATGGATTGTGCATAGTTTTAAAATATCCAACAGGAATATGTATCCAAGGATAGTTATCTTTGCCTCCAGCCTCTATTAACAAAACTTTATTTTGTGAATTTTCAGAAAGTCTATTGGCAAGCACACATCCCGCTGATCCTGCCCCAACGATTACATAATCTGCCGCCAATATTTTGGACTTCATAGAAATATGCCCACTGGGTCTTATTCAAATTAGCTTAGAGCCGCACGATAGGGTGACATATCAATACCAAAAGCATGGTATCTGGCCTCCACAGCAAGCAGTGTTTGGGGCGTCCAATAGTTGTGCCCTGGGGGTGGAAACCCAAGGACACTGCGCTGCTCTACTGTCGCTTCGGCAACTAACTTTTCCATCAACTTGTCACGTCGGTACATGGACCAGCTCCAGCCTGGGTGCAGCACGTTCAACCAATCACAACCAACTTTCGTGAAAGTCAGATTGTGCACCAGCCGCAGGGCCTGGGCTTTTACTGGCCGACCTCGATGCCATGTATCATGACGATAAAAGAGCACGGAACCAAACTGATAACGGGCCACTAACTCTCTAGCGTATAAATGCTGTTGGCGGAAGTTAGCGGCATCGGGATTATGCTCAGCCATATAGGCTTCTGCTTTATCTCGATCGTTTACATAGTCCAGACCAGCAACACCGGGAGTTTGGATAATTGGCCATGGATAGGCAGGATCATCAGGCCCTGTTCTTGGCACAACCGCAGTGGCCCCTTCACACTCGTCATAGTCGTTTAGATAAATAATGATCTCTACGGCCTCTGGGTTTTCCCATGCCGGTGGATGCACTAACGAGTGATTTGGATAATCACAGTGAATGCGTTGATCGGTATTATCCAAGGCATCATCTGAATCACCGTTCCCATACTTTGGCCAAAGATCCGACTGGGTGAGCCGTAATTCAAACGTGCTAACCCCGAGCAAATCCGCCACAGCTTGGAGCAACAGCGGGTGTAAGGTCACCGCATTACACGCCGCTGATTCCGCAGGAAACACAAATTTCTGACCGCTGCCAAAATTATTAAAGTGTGTAGCTGCCTCTGTGCCCGGAGCCGGATAAAAACCTAATGCATCCTCCTTTAACCTTTGCAAAAGCGTATCAGGCAATAAATCGTGGACCAGTGCGAATCCGTTATCGCGCCAGTTCGCAATATGAGCACTGCCTAATCGACGCTCTTCTAGCGCCTCTGAGTGCGCAAAATTAATAGCAGACTTCCCCATTATCTTCTCCGGCATCAGGCCCCTCTAGCATAATCGAAAATCATCCGAACAAACTGGCGCACCTGAGCACCAATTTCTGGGCAGCGATGGTCACCTGCAGCAATACTCCTAAGGTTTAGAATCAGGCGGCCACAAGCTTGGAGCTGAAACGCAGCAGGTAAAGGCAGCAGCTAATTAAGGATGTATTCGGAAGAAAGACGGTGCGCTATTTATCGTAAAACGGCACGTCAGCACGATTGTAGTAGATGTTCATGAGCGAATAGCGCTCGCCCAAGCCCTCAGGCACCGTCTCTCGACCATGCCAGCTCTTTTTTCCAACGATGAACGCGTATCCCGAATTAGGCAGGAATGGAAACGTCTTAAACTGATCAAACTCGCGCCGCTTGGTGCTACTGATTTTGTTCAGTTCGCGAATCACCCTGCCCTTCAGCGAGCGCTTGTACAACGTGGTCCCGAAATCCCGCTGCTGCTCATCTGCCGGCAAGTACAACTGAGTCGTTAAAATCTTGGTATTGATATCTTTATGGGGTTGGATTTTATAACCCGATGCATCCCGAAAGAGCCCGGATTTTGGATAGGCCTCAACGTCCGATGGAATTTTTGCAGCAGTCCTCTTTGCAAGGTCTGGCGCCAACAATTCGAAATATTTCTCCCCAATACGGCGGTCATCAAGCACAGATTTTAAAAGTTCGAAAAAATCCCGTTGTTCTGCCGGCAATGGCTCTAAGAAGGTTTCGTTGAAAGGCAGCACTTCACGGGTACTGGTGCCGTCGCTGCGCATCGCATCACGATGATTCAACGACTTATAACCTTGAACCTGAGGCAGGAGCTTAACTAAATAGTTGTAGACATCCCCAGGGAACAGATCCACCGCAAAAAGATGCGAAAACGGTGCGTGTTCAATTTGTGCGTTATCCAACGCCCCGACAAAGTGCTGCACCAAGTCGTCTTTATGCCAGTTCATCGCCATCCCTCTTGAAAGCTTTGCGACTAAGCGTCTGCCGCCGCTGCTTGATCATGCAGATCGAACTCAGCATGCAACGTTCTTACAGCTAACTCCATGTAACGCTCGGCCACCACCACTGAAATTTTAATTTCTGATGTTGAAATCATCTGGATATTAATATTTTCTGCAGCGAGCGCATCAAACATACGCGTTGCCACGCCCGCATGGGAACGCATACCAACGCCGACGATCGAAACTTTAGCTATGGCATCATCGCCACTTATTTCACGCGCATCGATTTCCTTGGCGACACTCTCAAGCGTTGCAAGCGCCTCAGCAAAATCCTGCCGTTTCACAGTGAACGTGAAGTCCGTCAGCCCATCCGCACCAGTGTTCTGCAGAATCATATCCACTTCGATGTTTTTGCGGCCGATCGGCCCGAGTATCTTCGATGCGATCCCCGGCACATCAGGAACCCCCGCAACAGTGATTTTAGCTTCATCAAGGGCATGCGCGATGCCAGAAACAATCGCTTGTTCCATGTTATCCGTCTCCATAGTAATCAGCGTGCCCGGTCCCTCTTGGAAGGTCGAAAGGACTCTCAGCGGGACTTTATAGCGACCGGCAAATTCTACCGACCGAGGGTGCAAAACTTTTGACCCAAGACTTGCTAGTTCAAGCATTTCTTCAAAGGTTATTTGCCCAAGACGGCGCGCATTATTAATGATGCGCGGATCGGCGGTGTATACCCCATCTACATCGGTGCAAATTTCACATTCATCTGCCTGCAATGCTGCGGCCAGGGCAACAGCAGAAGTATCGGAACCGCCGCGGCCAAGGGTCGTAATATCGCCATCAGCATTAACGCCTTGAAAACCTGCCACTACAGGCACAGAACCCTGCTCTATGGTCAGCGACAGTTTCTGCGTATCAATACGCTCGATCCGGGCCTTACCGAAGGCAAAATCGGTTTGCACAGCAACTTGATCACCGAGAAAGGAGCGTGCAGAAATACCGATTTGCCCGAGGGCCATACTAAGTAACGCTATAGTGACTTGCTCTCCGGAAGCGAGTAGCACATCGAGTTCGCGGGCCTCCGGCTTTTCACCACCTGCCGCCTGACCCAAGGCCATCAAGCGGTTGGTTTCCCCCGACATTGCGGACACCACCACAACAACATCATGGCCTGCCTGTTTATACCGAGCCACCCGCTGAGCTACACCTTGAATGCGCTCAACATCGCCTACACTGGTACCACCATATTTTTGAACGATCAGCGCCATATCAATTCAATCGCTCTTGCAACCATTCTTTTGCTGCGGCAACCAAGGCCTCGATGCCGTCAGGGTTATTGCCACCGCCCGCCCGAGCCAGATCCGGTCGACCGCCACCTTTTGCACCAACCAACGGCCCAATACTGTTAAGCAGGTCTGGTGCTGCAATGCGCACACTCAACGCCTTACTCACCGCCACAACCAATCCAACTTTGCCGTCGGCAACGTTCGCTAGAACGAAAACGCTATCGTCCGCTGTCTTCGAACGCAGGGTATCCAGCGTTTGCATGACGGTTTTACTGTCGCCTTGCACGCTCGCCACTAGCACTGCGACACCATTGATGTCTTCCATGGCCGCGCCCAGATCACTGCTTTGAGCAGTCGCCACCTTTTGGTTTAAGGCTTCGATCTCTTTCGCCAGCGCCTTGTTTTCTCCGACCACGTGCAAAATTCGATCAACGAGTTCCGCCGGATTTGTTTTTAACTGTTCGCTCGCCATGAATAACCGCTGCTCGAGAGCACGCGAGTGATCCACTGCGGCCTGACCAGTAACGGCTTCAATACGTCTGACCCCGGCTGCAATTCCAGTCTCAAATTGGATCTTGAAACTTCCTATGTCACCGGTGCGCTGCACATGAGTGCCGCCGCAAAGTTCCACGGAGTAACCGCTGCCCATCGTTAATACGCGAACCTCATCCGCATATTTTTCGCCAAACAACGCCATGGCGCCGCTGGCAACGGCTTCCTCGAAGGGCATTAGCTGCGTATTGACAGCTGTATTGCCGCGAATCTGTTCACAGACCTGGTCTTCAATTTGTGCGAGTTGCTCTCGCGTCACACCACCTTCGTGGGAAAAATCAAAACGTAATTTTTCCGCATTTACTAATGACCCCTTCTGCTGAACGTGGGCACCTAGCACCGAGCGCAAGGCAGCATGCAGCAAATGCGTAGCCGAGTGATTCGCACGTGTTCGATCGCGCTCTATCGCCGCCACCTCAGCAACGCCTGTGCTCCCGGGTTCAATTCCGCCGCTCACGACCGTACCGATATGTAAATGTTGAGCAGCACTTACTTGGGTATCTGTTACATGGAATTCAAAAGTATCGCCAACGATTCGCCCAATGTCGCCGACCTGACCACCAGATTCGGCATAAAAAGGCGTCTTATCGGTAACCACAATGCCCGCTTCGCCGGATTGCAGTTGAGCCACAGCATCACCTTGCTCATTAAATACCGCAATGACCTCAGCGGGGCCATCAAGGTTGTCGTAACCAATAAACTCAACAGGCTCGCTCACATGCACTTTCTGTCCAAGGTTAGTGCTGAAGCTAGTGGCTGCTCGACCCCGCTCGCGTTGGGCCTCCATAGCCTTGTCGAATCCTTCCTGATCTACCTTAAGGCCCAACTCACGCGCAACATCTGCAGTGAGATCCACTGGGAAACCATAGGTGTCGTACAGCTTAAACGCCGTATCTCCGGGCAAGGTATCGCCTTGCAACTGACCCAGCTCACCTTTCAGTAGTTCCATACCCTGATTGAGCGTCTCACTGAAGCGCGCTTCTTCATCTGCAAGCGCAGCCGAGATAGCGGCTTGGTGCTCGACTAAGATCGGGTACGCCTCGCCCATTTCCTCTACCAGCACTGGCACCAGTTTATGAAAGAAGGGTTCACGAATATTTAACTTATAGCCGTGCCGTAATGCGCGACGGATGATTCTGCGTAACACATAGGCTCTGTCTTCATTACCCGGTTTAACGCCATCTGCAATCAAAAACGCGCTACTTCGAATATGGTCGGCAATCACCCGCAAGGACGCAGTATTCAATACATCCTCGAGCTCGTGAATCCCTGCGTGGGCACCCGCTGCCATCATGATTTTTCGAAACAAATCTATTTCGTAATTGCTGTGAACGCCCTGCAAAATGGCCGCCATTCGCTCAAGGCCCATACCGGTATCTACACCGGCTTGCGGCAAGGGCGCCAAATCGCCCTCAGCGGAGCGATCAAACTGCGGGAAAACCAAGTTCCAAAATTCGATATAACGGTCGCCGTCCTCGTCCGGCGAGCCTGGGGGACCACCGGCGACCTCCGGGCCATGATCGTAAAACAATTCCGTACAGGGACCGCAGGGTCCCGTATCACCCATGGTCCAGAAATTTTCTTCCAGATTGATGATGCGATCTGCCGGCACGCCTATTCTGTCGCGCCAAATGGCTCTGGATTCGTCATCCGTGGGATGAACCGTTACAGTAATTCTATCTTTGTCTAAACCCAGAACTTCGGTCGTGAACTCCCAAGCCCAGCTGATGGTTTCTTCTTTGAAATAATCGCCGAAGCTGAAGTTACCCATCATTTCAAAAAAGGTATGGTGCCGCGCCGTATAGCCGACATTTTCTAAGTCATTGTGCTTACCACCGGCACGCACGCAACGCTGAGCAGACGTCGCTGTGGAATAGCCAGGATCTACCTTTCCCAGCAACGGATCTTTGAACTGATTCATACCCGCATTAGTAAAAAGTAGCGTCGGATCGTTATGCGGAACCAGCGAACTCGAGTCCACAATTTTGTGGCCTTTGGATTCGAAGAAGTGCAAGTAAGCAGCACGCAACTCGGCGGTA
>CAJXAC010000099.1 GCA_913050035.1 uncultured Gammaproteobacteria bacterium
GTGGACGGGCACGATTGTGCGCACTGAGGCCGAGATCGACCGATCGAGCCGCATGGTGCAGTTGGTTGCGCGTGTGGATAACACCAATGCTGATGTGGCGATCTCAGTCGGCCAATTCGTCAACGCAGAGATTTCCGGCCGTGACGCTGAGAACGTTTTTGTACTGCCTCGATCAGCGCTGCGCAACGACAACAGCATTTTGATTGTCGACAACGAAAATAAGCTGCGCTTCCGCGACATCGAAACTCTGCGCCTTTACGAGGACACTATCTTGATCAGCGGCGGACTGGCCGCCGGCGAACGCATTTGTATTTCCTCAGTACAGACGGCTATCGACGGCATGTTGGTTGATCCAAGCGTGGTGCAAAATACTTCCGTGCTGGCGGCAGGCGCGCGCTAATGCATACCGCCATTCGCTGGTTTGCGAACAATTCTGTTGCCGCCAACCTATTAATGATCGTAATGGTGCTAGGCGGCATTTCCGGGGCTTTAACCACTAATCAAGAGGAATTCCCTAACTTCGAAATTAAGGTTATTAACGTATTCGTACCATATTTGGGCGCCGCACCGGTAGAGGCTGAGAAAGCTGTATGTATCCGTATTGAAGAGGCCATTGAAGGCGTTGAGGGGATCGAAAGAGTATACGGCACAGCCATAGAGGGCGGCTGCTCAGTAGCCGCCCAGCTTTTCAGCGATGCCGATGACATCACTGCATCCAACGAAATAAAAAGCCGTGTAGACGCCATAAATAACCTGCCCATCGAGACCGAAAAACCCAATGTGTCGAAAGTCGCGTTCACCCGGAGGGTTATGCAAATAGCAGTGTTCGGCGATGCCACCGAACGTGAACTGAAAGAACTAGGCCGGGAATTACGCGACAAAATCGCCGCCACGGAAGGCATATCCCAGGTTGCTGTGGAATACACACGCCCCTATGAAATTTCGATAGAAGTCTCTGAAGAAACACTAAGACGCTACGGCTTAACGCTGCAGCAAGTCGCCCAATCCATTCGCACCGGTGCGCTGGATATGCCGGGTGGCACGCTGAAGACTGAAAACGGCGAGATTCTTATCCGCACCATGGGCCAAGCCTATCAGGGTAAAGAATTTTCAGACATTGTCGTTATGACGCGCCTGGACGGCACCCGAGTAACACTTGGCGAAGTAGCCGATATAAAGGACTCGTTTGAAGAGGGTGATCTATTAGCCGCATTCAACGGCGCACCTGCCGTAATGGTCAACGTTTCGCAGGTGGGCAGCGAAGACTTGATCGCGATCGCAGCGGATACAAAGGAAATAGTTAAGCAATTCAATGGCGAGCTGCCAGAAGGCATCAGAACCAATATCTGGATCGATACGTCTTTAGAGCTACAAGAGCGAATGTCGGTATTGTTAAAAAATGCCGGCGGCGGCTTGTTGCTGGTGCTGGTGATTCTGGCCTTATTTCTGCAATTCCGCCTGGCCATGTGGGTCGCCATTGGTATCCCTGTAGCGATGATGGGCACCCTAGCGATAGTCCCTTTTACTGATCTAACTATATCAACCATGACAGTTTTGGGATTCATTCTTGTTCTGGGTATCGTGGTGGATGACGCCATCGTTGTAGGTGAGAGAGTTTATGCCCATGAACAGATGAATAAAGAGCCAATGCAGGCAGCGGTTGAGGGAACATGGGAAGTATCGGTTCCGGTTATTTTTGGCGTGCTAACCACCATCGCTGCGTTTCTGCCGTTGATAATGGTCGATGGTCAAATGTCTGGGTTTTTCGCACCACTAGGCTGGATCGTCATTTTCGCACTGGTTTGCAGCATCATTGAATCACAATTAATCCTGCCCTCACACTTAGCGCATCGGAGCCGCAAAGTTGCTGTGACTGGGTTTGCCGGCCGATGGAATAAATTTCAAGGCGGCCTGGCCAAGGGCTTGCAAGATCTCGCCAACGAGACCTATCGGCCATTTTTAGAGCTTTCTATTAGCTGGCGCTACGCCACTGCAACCACCTGTCTGGGTTTGTTGATCTTGGCGTTCGCTCTCATAGCAAGCGGTCGCGTTAACTTTGGTTTTTTCCCAGCGGTTGAGGGCAACCGAATCTATGCCGGCTTGGAACTGCCCGAGGGTGTAGCCGCTGAAACCACCCTGCAGGCCGCACTGCAAATGCAGCGCGGTGCCCAGGCGCTAAACGACGAAATCGTCGAAAAATATGCTCTGCGCCAGCCTCTCGTGCGCAACACACTGTCCAGCGTTGGTCAAAAAGTCGACCGCAACGGCCCTGGCGAACCACCCGGCCCCGGGCGCAGCAACCTAGCAGAAATTGTCATTGATATCGTGCCTTTTGAGCAGCGCGGCAAATTGACGGCGAAGGAAATCGCTAGCCGCTGGCGTGAGTTGGTAGGGCCAATTCCCGACGCGGTGAAATTATCTTTTGATGCATCAACCTTTAGCGCCGGCGAGCCTATCGAGTTTCGTCTGCAAGGCACCGAGATCGAGGTACTGCGCACCGCTGCCGAGGAGTTGAAATACGAACTCTCAAGCTACCCAGGGGTCTTCGACGTCGCCGACACATTTCGCTCGGGCAAACAAGAAATTCAACTTAAATTGCTGCCAGAGGCGCGCAACCTTGGTTTAACACTAAACGACTTAGCCAGTCAGGTACGCAACGCCTTCTACGGAGTCGAGGCGCAACGCATTCAGCGCGGCCAAGACGATGTTCGCGTAATGGTGCGCTTCCCGGAGAGTGAGCGTGCGTCCGTGGGTGACCTTGAGGATATGTACATACGCACCCCCGAGGGCAACCAAGTACCTTTCTACAGCGTTGCACAATTTGAGGTCGGTCGAGGTTTTTCAGAAATTCGCCGCCTCGACGGTCAGCGGGTGGTTGAGGTCAGCGCCGATGTAGACCGCACCATGGCAACGCCAGAAAGCATCATGGCGGATATCAAGAACAATCTCATCGGCCAGATGCAAGAAAGCTACCCATCCGTAGTTTTTGATGTTGGTGGCGAGCAAGAGGAGCGAAACTCAAGTTTTATCAGTCTCGGCATTGGCCTGTTATTTTCGTGCTTTGTCATCTATGGCCTGCTGGCCATCCCATTGAAGAGCTATTTGCAGCCCGCCGTGATTATGAGTGTTATTCCTTTCGGCGCGGTCGGCGCGATCGTTGGCCACTATGTGCTCGGCGTGCAACTGATGTTCTTCTCTGCATTAGGCATTGTCGCTCTTGCTGGAGTAGTGGTTAATTCATCACTGGTCTTAGTGGATTATGCGAACCGCCAGCGCCGCGAGGGAATGGATCCATTGAGCGCCATATGCATCGCTGCGGTGACCCGATTTCGGCCTATCGTTCTTACTTCCGTGACAACGTTTGTAGGTCTTATTCCGTTGATGACTACCTTCAACCCAGCAACCTACCCCTTTCTCCCCATAGCAATATCTCTGGCGTGGGGAGTACTGTTCGCGACCGTCATCACCCTTTTGTTAGTGCCCTGTTTGTACATGATGATCGAAGACTTAATGCATCAGCGTGATCGGTTACTGAGCCTTGTCCGAGATGGCCTAGGAAAAAAGACCCCACCGCACCAGGCCTAAACTCGGACAACAGGTGGACCAAATAATCACCGCAAAATTCGCTAAGGTGAACTTTTGACCATGGGATCGGTGACCGACTTGGGGTAACATCGGGTACATCTAAAGAGACTTACAAGCAAGCAAAAGGGGGCACAACATGGCAGAAGCCGTATTCGAAAACCCAGATCTATTTGATCTGACCATGTCCGATGAAGCACAGCCACTGCTCGACGCAGTGAAAAAGCACATCAAAGAAAACGTCGATCCGATTACTGAGGAATATCATCGCCTTGGTGAGGGTCGTAAAGAACGCTGGGGCTACGGCGACGGCCAACTAGAACTGCTAGAGACCGCCAAGCAGAAAGCCAAAGACTCTGGCCTTTGGAACTTCTTTCTACCCGACGCAGAAACTGGTGAAGGCCTAAGCAACCTAGACTATGCGTTCATCGCTAACGAACTGGGCAAAAGCCCCCTCGCTTCCGAAACACTGAACTGCAGTGCGCCAGATACAGGCAATATGGAAGTATTAGAGCGTGTGGGCACGCCAGAGCAAAAGGAACAATGGTTGAAGCCACTATTGAACGGCGAAATCCGTTCAGCTTTTGCCATGACCGAGCCCGGTCTGCCCTCTTCAGATGCAAAGAACATCTGCACTGAAGCAGTATTAGACGGCGACGAGTGGGTAATCAACGGCGAGAAATACTACATTTCCGGCGCCGGTGATCCACGCTGCAAAGTAATGATCACCATGGTTAAGACCAGCCCAGATGCGCCAGCGCACAAGCAGCAGTCGCAGATTCTTGTGCCAATCGATGCAAAGGGCGTGAACATTCTTGAAGGCATGGAAGTATTCGGTCACGACGATGCACCCCATGGCCACATGCACATCCACTTCGATAATGTTCGCGTACCCAAGGAAAACATGTTGTTGGGCGAAGGCCGAGGCTTTGAGATCTCTCAAGTGCGGTTGGGACCAGGACGAATCCATCACTGCATGCGCTCAATCGGCGTTGCCGAACGCGCACTGGAAATGATGATTCGCCGCTCTACCACACGCCATGCATTCGGTAAGCCAATCATTCAACTGGGCAAGAACATCGAACTGGTGTCGCGCGCGCGTATCGAAATCGATGCCTGCCGCTTGATGGTTCTACAAGCTGCCAAGGCTATGGATACCCTAGGCAACAAGGAAGCACGTGTTTACGTCAGCGCCATTAAAGCGATGGTGCCGGAGAAAGTCTGCAACATCATCGACCAGGCGATTCAGATTCACGGCGCCACCGGTGTGTCACAGTGGACACCACTAGCACGCATGTATACCGGACAGCGTACACTGCGAATTGCCGATGGCCCTGATGAGGTGCATCACATGGTTGTTGGGCGCAACGAAGTACGCAAGTACGAGGGGCAAGCCTATACAGCTATTGACGATAAGCTGGTGAACAAGCCTATTCGTTAAACGGCACTGCTTCGGCGAAAAAAGCCCGCACTAGCGGGCTTTTTTTTGCCCGTAGAAAACGCTGCGCCAAATATTTAAGACAGCTTGGGTACCCTGCATTCATTAATGTATGCCATTATTAGATCAAGGTGAGCGCACCAAATAATCGTATCTCGAACCACGCTCACGATAACCAAGGACCCAATATGCAGAACACTGCGGCTGCATCCAAAAACGCGCGCAACGCGTTGGCATTGTTATTTTGTGCCTATGCGTTATCTATAACTGATCGCATGATTCTGTCGGTATTGTTCGAACCCATTCGTCTTGAGTTTGGCGCATCCGATACCCAGATGGGTCTGCTCGGCGGCCTGACTTTTGCTTTGTTTTACGCAACTTTAGGTGTGCCTATTGCGCGCCTCGCCGATCGCCAACAGCGGCGCTTAATCATCGTCTTTTCGCTGGCTTTATTTTCCCTTATGACCGCCATGAGCGGCCTCGCCACCAGCTTCTTGTTGTTGTTTTTATTCCGCATTGGCGTGGGCATCGGCGAGGCTGGTGTTAACCCGGCCAGCCAATCCATCATTGCCGACTACTATCCACAACAGCGCCGGGGCATGGCTATGTCGGTACTGGCCGTGGGCGCCCCAGTGGGCATGATTACAGGTTTTTTGGTCGGCGGCACGGTCAGCGAATATTTCGGCTGGCGCGCGGCGCTGTACGCGCCGGCGCTCTCGAGCTGCGCGGTGGTGTAAAATCACTTTTATATGAACCATTCTCAATGCCTCAACCCAGGAATATCCAAATGCGGGCAAGCGGCCCGGGTGAATATCCGAGGCCCATCCGGCGGCGCCTCAGGGTGGTTCCAGGGGGGTCTCCA
>CAJXAC010000100.1 GCA_913050035.1 uncultured Gammaproteobacteria bacterium
TGCCATGGGTTTAGCAAATCGCTGTGTTGCTGAAGAAGAGTTGTTGGAAGAGGCCGTTGCTATGGCAAAGAGCTTCTTGGGCAATTCCTGGTTCACTTTGCGTGCCGATAAAATGCTTATTAACGGCGGGCTGGATAACACTTTGCAAGAAGGGCTCGCATGGGAGCGGAAAAATAGTCCCGGTCGCGGGCCTGATATGGAAGAACGGTTACGCGAATTTGCAAAAAAATAGCAGCGCAGGCTCATGTAGATGGGTTTTTTGATGTCCGCCATTCACCAAAATAAATTGTCTTAAGCCTGCATATGACTGATACATTGGGTGAAGGGAAATAAGGGGGATACATGTCGATTAAGATAGATCCAGTAAGCGGGTTAAAGGTTTTCAACACTCGTGCTGCAAAGGCGTCGGAAAAAATTACTGGTAAGGGTTATTCGACCATTACTGATGAGGCGCTTAAAACCCTACCCCCAGAGCCGGTCGGTGCCGTATTCGATGCAGAGGAACAGGCAAAATATAAAGCCTTCAAAGAGGCGCGTGCAGGCGCGGCTGATTATATAGAGATGAAGGGCGAGTTTAGTCGCTACCTAGAAGACGTCTATTCAGCCGATCCTGTGCCGCGCGAAGCGTTAAAGGACGAATGTGATGTGCTTGTGGTTGGCGCCGGATTTGCCGGGCTATTGCTATGGCACAAGCTGCGTGCAGCGGGTTTCGAAAACGTGCGTTTTTGCGAAAAAGGCGGCGATGTGGGGGGCACTTGGTATTGGAATCGCTACCCGGGTATTGCCTGTGACGTTGAATCATACAGTTACCTGCCACTGCTCGAGGAGATGGATTACATCCCTTCGATGAAATTTGCCGCGGGCTTCGAAATTATGGAGTACTGCCAGAAGATGGCAGAAAAGTTCGGTTTCTATGATAAGTGTCTGTTTCACACCACAGTGGAAAAAACTGAATGGGATGAAGCCGGCACGCGCTGGACTGTGCACACCGACCGTGGTGATGCCATGCGCGCCAAGTTTGTGGTTTTAGCCAATGGAATTCTGACAACGCCAAAGCTGGCGCGCATTGATGGCATGCAGTCATTTGCCGGCGACTCGTTCCATACCTCGCGCTGGGACTACAATATCGATCTAAAGGGCAAGCGGGTTGGCATTATCGGTACTGGTGCCACAGCCGTCCAGGCCGTGCCGGAATTGGCCAAAATCGTTGAAGAACTGTATGTCTTTCAGCGCACACCATCGTCTATAGACGTGCGCGATCAACGCGAGACTTCAGTAGAAGAATTCCGTGAATGGGCGAAAGAGCCTGGTTGGGCAAAGGCGCGACGTGCGCGGTTTGCAAAAATCTCTCAAGGCCGCACCGCTTTAAAAGCTAACGATGACTATCTGGCGGGTCGTGTCAATGATTTTCGTGAGCGTAAGCAACACTCCGAACAAATCAGCCCCGAAGAGTTGGTGCAGAAACAACTCGACAGTAATTTCCGCATCATGGAGCAAATTCGCGCTCGAGTGGACGCCATTGTCGAGGACCCGACTACTGCAGCCGCGCTAAAGCCTTACTATCCCTATGGTTGTAAGCGCCCGACGTTCCACGACGAATACTTGCCGACTTTTAATTTGCCTCATGTGCACCTTGTTGACACAGCCCCGAAGGGAGTCAGTCAAATTAACACGCAAGGCGTAGTGCATGACGGCAAAGAGTACCCGTTAGATGTGCTCATATACGCTACGGGTTTTCAGTGGATGGCGACTTCAACGTTCAATATGGTTGTGGGGCGTGAGGGTCGAACTCTGCGCGACAAGTGGCAGGAAGAAGGCACGAAAACGTTCTTAGGACTGCACAGCAAAGGGTTCCCTAACTTATTCCTGATTTCTGGACCTCAGGGTGGTGGCGGCAGTTTTAACTTTACCAACGCCATTGAAGAGCATGGTGACTACGTGGTTTGGCTGCTTGAAACCATGCGCGATCAAGGCAACGGGGTGGTTGATGTAGAGGCTGAACACGAGGATGCTTACGCCAAACATTGTCGCGATGCCGATCAGTTGACGCGCCCACTGCGCGACTGCATTACTTATTACAACGGTCATGGCGAAGCTGAGCCGGGAAGTCTGGCTTATTACGGTGGCGGCACTTGGCATAAATATCGAATCCGTGCGCAAGAGTCCTTGGAGCCGTATATTTTCGATTAATTAAGGAAATTTGCTGTTGCTGCAGGCGTTGATCGTGATCTGATGATGCGATCGACGTGTTGTGGCTATTGCAAAGCCTATCTTAAAAGCGCGGTGGGTCTAGGCTAGACTCAGCGACCAAATCCTCTAGTGCTAGGAATAATAGGAGTGAGTGAATATGCGTTCAGCTCTAGTTATGGCGATCTGCTGTGCTTTTCTGGCGGCTTGTGAGCAGCCGTCGATGAAGCAGGACACTGTGTTTACATACCCAGACACCGAGCAAAATCCTGTTGTGGATGTCTACTTCGGTACCGAGGTTACTGATCCCTACCGCTGGCTAGAGGATGATATGAGCGCCGCGACCGGTGCCTGGGTCGATGCGCAAAATGCCGTGACATTTGCTTACCTCGATACGCTGCCACAAAAACAGGCTTTTGCGAAAAGTTTGGCAAGGCTTTTGGATTATGAGCGTGAGAGCGCGCCGGTCGACGAAGGCAAGTACACCTACTTCCGGCGAAATTCTGGTTTGCAAAACCAAGCGGTCATCTATCGCCTCAATGCTGCGGGTGAAGAAAGCGTCTTTATTGATCCCAACATCTTGTCCGAGGACGGTACGACCTCTATTGCCGCCTTGTCCTTTTCCAAGTCAGGCAATTTGGCGGCCTATCAAAAAAGTGAGGGCGGTGCAGATTGGCGCAGTGTCGAGGTTGTTGATACTGAATCCCTCGAAGTGATTGACCAAATCGATGATGTTAAATTCAGCGGTCTAGCATGGCAGGGTGAGCAGGGGTTCTATTACTCCCGCTACGACTCTCCTGAGGGTAACGAACTCACCGCTAAAACAGATCACCATCGCCTGTACTTTCATCAATTGGGCACACCACAATCTGCTGATCGGGTAGTGTTTGGTGACGGCGTCGACGAAAAATACCGCTACGTTTCTGGGTACGTTACCGAAGACGAGCAATTTCTGGTGGTCTATGCGAGTAATACCACGTCGGGAAATCGCTTGTTTGCAAAAGACCTAACCGACCCGGACTCAGAGCTGGTGACTATCGCAAGTGATGAAACAGCTGATGTCAGTATTGTTTTCAGCCAGGACGGAACCTTGTTCGCGGAAACTAATCGGTCCGCACCGAACAGTCGCTTGGTTAAATTTCAGTTAGACGCCCCACAGCAGTGGCAAGATGTGATTGCCGAGACTGAGCATGTGTTAAACGTCTCAGCCGCGGGAGGACAGTTTTTTGCCCAATATATGGTGGACGCCATCTCCCAAGTGAAACAGTTTTCTCTCGACGGCCAGTTGCTGCGCGAAATAGCCTTGCCGGGACCAGGCGATGCAGCGGGATTCAGCGGCAAGGCCAAAGATACGACGGTGTATTACAGCTTCGACAACTACAAAACTCCCAGCACCCTATTTAAGTTGGATATCGCGAGCGGTGAGTCGTCAATCTACCGTCCTTCAAAAGCGCCCTTTGACAGCGATGCCTACGTATCCGAACAGGTGTTCTATAAGTCGAAGGACGGCACTGAGGTGCCGATGATCATTACTCATCGTGCTGATCTTGACCCTGAGCAGGTTCACCCGACGATTTTGTACGGCTATGGCGGTTTCAATATAAGTCTCACGCCAAGTTTCTCCAGTGCGATGGCCGCCTGGCTTGAGGCAGGTGGTGTATACGCCGTGCCAAATCTTCGCGGCGGCGGAGAATATGGCAAGGCCTGGCATGACGCGGGCACCCAGATGAATAAACAAAATGTGTTCGATGATTTTATCGCGGCTGCAGAATATCTAATTGCTAGTGGCATCACCGATGCCCAGCATTTAGCGGTGCGTGGTGGCAGTAATGGCGGCTTACTGGTGGGTGCTGTAATGACCCAGCGCCCAGATCTCATGGCGGTGGCGTTACCCGCGGTAGGGGTGCTGGATATGCTGCGCTACCATACGTTTACTGCCGGCGCTGGCTGGGCTTACGACTACGGCACGGCCGAACAATCCAAGGCCATGTTTGATTATTTATTGGGGTATTCACCGGTGCACAATGTCCGCGCGGGCACCGAGTATCCAGCGACCCTAGTTACCACAGGCGATCATGATGACCGAGTGGTGCCTGCCCATTCATTCAAGTTTGCGGCGCACTTACAGGCAAAGCAGGGCGGTGCAGCGCCGGTGATGATTCGCATAGAGAAAGACGCAGGGCATGGCGCCGGCACACCAACAGAAAAAATTATTGACCAGTACGCTGATTTATTTGCCTTTGCGATGGCGAATATGGGACCGGACCTTTAGTTAGCGCTATCTGCAGAGATGCAGGCGGGGCTGCCGTGGACCTGCCTTGGGCATAGTGCAAAGACCGCGAGCACGTTTAGTTCAGCTTGGAAGATCCTTTGCAGCGGTTTGATAAGGCTGGCCTGATAGTTCAACTAAGCGGACGTTTAAATCTTTCAGCAATTCGACATACCCTGCGCTGGCCTTATAAAACTCATCCATCTTCGCATATATGATCTGTGGGTCCTCAAACAGCTCGTGGTCCTCAGAGAGTTGGCGCACGAGCGCCCGTTGACTCTCATCCAGACTGCTTAATTCCGAAGAAATACGAAAAACTCGACGACCCAAAACTACCAAAGAATTTTTCGCTTCGACTATTTGATCGGCTAACTCCGATGCTGATAAATCTGCCAAAGGGGGTTCCTTTCTTGCAAATGATAACTATTTGCATTTAGGATACTACAGCCCGTGGAGGCTGAACAAGAATGTTAAAAACCAGGCTGGACGGTTTTTGGCGCACTTTTGGTTGATCGTCCTGGAGGACCCGTGTCGCAACAATTCACTTTTCTGAATATTGATATGTCCCGCTGGACATTGATCTACGGGCTTTGGCTGATCGCTTGGGCGACAATAGTTTCGTTTAGTTCTGGCTCTACATCGATCACTTCTTGGATTCCGGCCATGCTTGGGGTGCCCATTCTGGTAATGGGCGTGCTGTGTATCGCGCTTCCGGCACGGCGGAAAGTGTGGATGCACATTGCCGTATTGTTTGGGCTGGTCGCTTTTTTAGGCGGTTTGGAGTTTTCTCGCGGTGTCTTTTCCGGCGGCGATGCTTTTGCTAATCCGGCGGCCGGAGCCTCTAAATTAATGTTGCTGATTTCGGGCGCTTTATATGTGTTCATTTGTGTGCGCTCATTTATTTGGGCGCGAGCAAACCCTCTTGCGTGATCCGAAGTGGTAAACCAGCTTGCGTTTCACCACTTAAGTTATTGGTGAGATTTTAATGTCGATTCGTGTCAGATCTCTAGAGGTCATCAAAACCTGCGCCGTGAGTCCGCATTTGAAAAGAATAACGCTGTGCGGTGACGATCTGGCTGACTTTCCAATCGACGCAGAGAGCGGTTATGTAAAAGCCTTATTTCATCCCCAGGGCTTACCTGTTGTGGATGCTGACTCGGCAAAAGGCGCAGTTAAAAGGTCATACACGGTAAGGGCATTCAGAGCGGAGACGCGGGAACTGGATATCGACTTCGTGTTGCATGGAGATTTCGGGCCAGCATCTGCGTGGGCGACCTCTGCTGGGACGGGCGACACATTGGCCATTGCAGGACCCGGCCCAACGAAACTTGCGGATGCAAAAG
>CAJXAC010000101.1 GCA_913050035.1 uncultured Gammaproteobacteria bacterium
AACTCCAATGCGCCGCACCGCTGCGATGATTGAAGCTCCAGTGGAGGCCAGCGAGTGGCCGGTAGTGTATAGCATTAGCGGGGATCTATATTTTAAGCCCGAAGGCGCGAGCTTAATGGTGTCGCCCCAAGACGAGACGCCATCACCGCCGGTGGATGCTTTTCCCGAGGATTTAGATATCGCCATCGCTGTAGACAATTTCTCAAAAATATCGGACTACCCAGTGAATCATGTTCAGCACAGCTGGGCTGGACTTAGAACCTTTGCGCGAGACCGGTTGCCAGTCTTAGGCCGAGACCCAAATTCCAACAGTTTTTTCTGGTTAGCAGGACAAGGCGGATTTGGCGTACAGACGTCTCCTGCGCTAGGCAAGTTAACTGCTGACTCAATTCTTAACAACAAGCCCATCGACCAAATAATTCACCGACAGCGTTTTAGTTAGGCGGGAGTATGGCTGAAAAGCCAATCCTTTTGCGGCATCTGTGATGACATTAGGAAGGCAACGCCACTATTGAGTGGGAGTAGTGGGGAAGGTATAAGATCACTATTGGTAATGCATTACGATTTCAAATGTCTGCGTCGGCCAGCACCGAAAGGGTTGCAAGCTCCACTGTGTTTTGGGGATTCGAGCAACCGCTTTTAACTAAACGATTGAGCTGGCAGAGGTCTGAGCTATTGCATAAATAGGGGGAGCTGAGGGGTATGTCGGAAGTACTGAAAGGTGTCCGAGTTGTCGATCTGACGCGCGGTCCGGCCGGCGGCTTAGCAACCATGATCATGGCTGATTTTGGCGCCGAGATATTGGTCATCGAAGCGCCGGAACGCCACGGTACCGATCGACTCGCCGCCACGCCGATGTGGCGTCGGGGTAAGCGCATTCTGCCCCTTGATACCAAGGATGCAGAGCAGCGTAAGGTTTTAGAAGAACTCCTCGCAGGGGCAGATGTCTGTCTCTTTAATTGGCGCTCTCAAGTGCTCGAAGCGCAAGATTTAGACTTTGACAGTGTGCACTCGCGTCACCCGCACCTGATTTACTGCCATATTTCTGGGTTCGGAAGTTATGGTCCTAAGGCGAACTACCCGGGATATGAACATTTAGCGGCGGCGGCCTCAGGGCGCATGCAAGCGTTCGCTGGAATTTGTGACCGAGCTGGCCCCGTTTACTCGGCGCTTCAAGTGGGTACTCATGCTACGGCTCAGTCCGCTCTGTCCGGTATTCTGGCCGCGTTGCTCGCCCGTGGTACTACGGGAGTGGGCCGGTTAGTAGAGACAAGTATGCTGCAAGGCATGCTTCCCTACGAACAGGGGGCCATGATCGGGCGTCAGTTTCCAGAACGGTTCGGCGCAATGTACCCAGAAACGCCATCTGATGAACCGCCGATGCCCACGCTCCACTATCACCCGGCACAAGCCGGCGATGGCCGTTGGCTGCAGTTTGGCAACCTCTTACCGCACCTGTTTGATAACTTTCTCATGGTGACTGATTTAATAGACATCATTGCCGATCCAGATTTTGAACCTACCCAATTGGCACTGCCGCCGGAAAAATATGAGCCGTTCCGTGACCGTATGCTGCGTCGTTTGCAAGATCGTCCGGCTGCAGATTGGATAAGTGATTGCATCGCCAACGGCAGCGTCGTCGCCACGACGTATCAAACCACCCAAGATGCGCTTCGAGATCCGGATATTGTCGCCAATGGCCATGCTATCGATCGCGATGACGGCAGTATCCAGCTTGGCCCGCTTGCCAGAATGACTAAGACGCCGGCTCAACCTGGACGAGCTTGCAGCCCAGATAACGGTTGGTCTGATGAGTGGCGAGCTGATCCTCGGCCGAGCCCCCAAGTGCCGGCTGCCGACGAACTGCCGCTTGCTGGTCTGCGTGTTTTAGAAGTCGCGACGATTATCGCTGCACCCTTGGGGGCATCTTTTTTGGCTGATATGGGGGCGGAAGTCACAAAGATTGAACAGGTTAATGGAGACCCCTACAGGGGCTTGGCGATGGGGGTCGGTTCCGCTCGCGTGAACGCTGGCAAGCGTAGCATCAGCCTAAATCTGAAATCGCCTGAGGGGCAGGCGATCGCGGTCAAACTCGCAGCGAAGGCGGATGTGCTGATCCATAACTATCGCCCCGGCGTCCCAGAAAAATTAGGCATCGGCTACGACCAAATCTCTCAAGTAAATCCAAATATTGTATACCTGCAGGTGAATGGCTACGGCCCGGACGGTCCTGGTGCACTAAGACCGTCGACCCATCCGATACCCGGCGCTGCCATGGGTGGTGTGCTTTATCAAATGGGTGAACGCATTCCAGCAGAACAACAAGACATTCCTGCTCTTCGGACTTGGACCAGACGGTTAATGCGCGCTAACGAATTAAACCCTGATCCAAACACGGCTATGGTGGTCTGTTCCTCGGCACTGCTGGGTTTGAATGCGCTCAAGCGAACTGGCGAGGGTCAGCGCATCTTAATCGATATGTTTGGTGCAAACGCGTACGCAAATCACGATGATTTTCTCGCTTACCCCGGTAAACCCCCGCGAACCATGCCCGATGAGGGGCTGCATGGGCTCCACCCGACCTATCGCCTCTACGCGACTGCTGAGGAGCAGTGGGTGTTCTTAGCCATTCCGGAAGAAAAAGAAAAAAGGCGTTTTGTCGAGCGCTTAGCTGCACTTGGGATAGCCGTTGATATCGCGATTCTAGGTAAGAACGACGAGACCACGGTGGGTCATTTGAGCGAGATCTTTAAAGGTAAAGACGCAGAGTTTTGGGAGGCCCAGCTTGCCCCTGAGGGTGTTGGCTGCGTGCGCGCGGATCGTTGCAGCCCAGTCGAGTTCTGGTGGCATGATCCTCAAGTCAAAGCACTGAATTTAACTCAGCCCACCGAGCATCCGGCTTGGGGCGCTTATGACCGCCACGGCGCCAATGTCACGTTTGGCCGTCGTCAGCCGAAGCTGAAGCCGCCACCCACAGCCGGTCAACATGCTGAGGAACTGCTGGCTGAGGTAGGCTACGACGAAGCCGCTATCGCCAACCTTTTTGCACAAGGCACTGTTTGGCAGGAACAAATATAGCTGGGACAACAGATACGTTGAAAGGGTGACGGTTATTGCTGCTATGCCTCGCCTTAGCCTGAATCCGCTTGATCCAAGTATTCGCTCAATCCGTATCCTACTAACTCGTCATCCAGTCGATATTCGGTCATACCCTCGCCAATTCGGGTATTCGCTCCCGAGCGCCGATTTCTCAGTGGTATGTAGGCTTTCACGGTTCCGGAAAGGTGCCGGATTTGGCCGTTTTCGAGCTGCAATTCAGCCTCCAGTTTTTTATGAAACCCAGAGGCGCTATCGAATTCGGTGGTGACGGATGCGGCTTCTATCTTTTCTAGAGATTGTCCCTTTTGAAACAAACCTTTACCTATCCCGTCACCATTTGTGGTGATAATCAGTCCGAGATCGTCACTGAAATTACAAGTAATCCAGCGATAGGATGGCGTCGACTGCCAGAACCTTGGTCCCCAGCTGTGGTCTCTCAGACCCCAGCCTGAAAAGTTCATTTCAGTGCCCCCAAGCATCAACTTGCCAGATACTTTCATATGCTGTTCGGTATGAGATCTTGCAAACTCGTTGCCATCTCCCGGCTCTCCAACGTGACCGTATAGTGGGCCCACCGCGTTATGTTCAAGATCGATTTTTATTACTTGGCTTGGATTGTTCTTGAACGCGTTACTCGGGTTCTCCATATCCCGTGGGTCTTTGAGAAACAGTGCCTTGCCGTTGTATCGGGTGAGAACTTTTTCCGCAGGTTCTACTATTTCAATATCTATACCGCCAGCCTGCCAGCGATCGTTATTGCTTATTTCTGGTTTTGCATAGGTAAAGTAGGCGGAGCCATCTGGATTCCAGACAATTACGGTCATCTCGGCGTAGCCCTCGTTTGCTCTGTTGCCGATGCGCAGAAAGCCGCCTCTTTGTTGCGCCGGATCAAAAAAGTTGAAATATACCGACTCGTTGAAATTTGTTTCTGGACCGACTGGGTGGGTGTAGTCGTCCTCGGGAGTAAGGTTGCCGATTATTTTTGCCACTGGTTTGCTCCTTGGTTCCAACCATTGATCACTTGCGCCGTGTTTAGTCGTAGGCCCGCGCAGTGATCATTTGCTCGTGTTAAAACGTTATCTTATTTCCTAATGTTAAGACAACGGGGTGGGCGCCATGGCGGTTTTACACCGCTTCTTTGTTAAGCGGTCTCAAGACGCAAATTGGCATAGACACTGATAGTTTAGGTCGTAGATGCTCCGGCTTCTTTATAAACGCTGTGGAAATATCATCATCGAGTAAGAGTTAAGGTAGGTGTCCAGATGAGTAGATCCTATAGCTTCATGGCAAAATTCATCCATTGGGCGTTTATCGGAGTATTTGCCATTGGTGTGATAAATCAGGTAGATGAGGTTGAGGAGCTTGAGAGCGCCGTCCTCTTGGTGACGGAGGTGGTCTTTGCTGTCGTATTCCTCTCGTTGCTACTTTTTCGATTTATCTATATGCGCACGGCCCAAGCAGCCTTACCGCAGCTCGATATGCCCAAACCTCTGATCCTGCTGGCTCTAACTGTGCATCGCGGCATGTATGTGAGTCTGGCGCTGATTGCGATTACGGGCTTAATCATCGGAGGCCTGTATTATTTTGGAAGCAAGAATGGCTGGGTGCTGGAAGCCTTCCTTCTGTTGCACGAGATATGTTTTTGGATAAGTGTAAATTTGATCGGTTTGCATATTGCCGGGGCCATTTATCATCGCCGCAAGGGAGACGGCGTCTGGAACGCCATGGTGCCTATTTTGCCAGAGAAGCCCGGTAAGTGAGTTTGAGCGGAGAATAGGATGTTGCAAAAATTCATAGTTGTTGCCTTGCTCTCTGTATGGTCTTTGCAAACCGTTGCAAAAGATCTGGCGATTACTTTTGATGACTCGCCAAGGTTTGCGCATGGCTATTTCAATGGCAAACAGAGATCACAAAAGTTAATCGAACAATTGTCTGAGCATGGCGTTTCTCAGGTAGCCTTTTTTTCAATCGCAAATGCTTTGGACGAAGAGGGCAGGGAGAGGCTGAATCGATATGCGCAGGCTGGGCATATTATTGCTAACCACACTGATAGCCATCCGGATATAAACCAGTCTTCATTAGAGGAGTTCAGTAAAGATTTTTTGCTTGCTCACGATAGACTCAAAGATTTTAAGAATTTCCGCAAACTGTTCCGCTTTCCGTATTTGAA
>CAJXAC010000102.1 GCA_913050035.1 uncultured Gammaproteobacteria bacterium
TTTGTGGCCTTTGGATTCGAAGAAGTGCAAGTAAGCAGCACGCAACTCGGCGGTATTCATATAACTACGGACTTAGATAATAAAACGGCGCGAATTATAGAGGAGAAACCACCACAACGCTGCTTTCGTAGCACGCTACTGGGCGGTATTTAGACTTCTGCGAAATTAGACAGTGAACCGCCGCAGAACTTGAAGAAAAAGCACTCCGATACCGTCAACTACTAGAAAATTCTTCCGCTAGGGCAGCGCGCACCATTTCCGACGAAAAACCGCGACGCCCTAAAAATGCGGAGAGTTTCTGCCGCGCCAGGGTCATTTGTTGCTGATGCTCGCGAACTTCCTCGGCACTGGCCGCGTCGTTTTGCAAATCACGAAAGGCCTCTGCAAGTCGTGAGGTTGTACGTAATTTCTTTAGGGCCGCATCACGTGCATGGCCAACCCAATGTGCATCTCTTTCGTCCAAGAATTCTTTTATTACCTCCTTGGCTACGCCTTTCTGGGATAACTCCTGCGCAATATGACGCGGCCCATACCCTTTTGCAGTGCGCGAATGAATTACCGCCTCGGCAAATCGCTCATCACTCAACAGACCATTGTGTTCCAGTCCGGCGCACGCTTCATCCACCAGAGCATCAGCGAAACGCCGGCCTAACTTTTGCTTCAGTTCCTTACTACTATGCTCTCTGCGCGCCAGCAGGTTTAACCCGGCGTTATACACTCTGGCAGCATCTTGTTTTGCCGCCGCTTGCTGCATCTCTTGATCGTCCATTCAGACAAGCGACGCGTTGCCTACCAGACTCTGCTAGCTCAAACTCTCTTGAGAAGCCTCAGGAATCAGCACTTCAGCGCTATCTTCAGGACCGCCTAACTGAGGCATCAGCTGTTGCCGAATGGTTGTCTCAATTTCCTCTTTCATTTCCGGATTCTCGTCCAAGAAATCCGCCGCATTCTTGCGGCCCTGACCAATACGATCACCGTTGTAGGAATACCAGGCACCTGACTTCTCAACTACGCCCTGCTGCACACCTAATTCGAGTATTTCACCCGTACGATGAATGCCTTCGCCGTATAGAATTTGGAATTCAGTTTGTCGAAATGGCGGCGCCACTTTGTTTTTAACGACTTTGACCCGGGTTTCGTTACCTACAACCTCGTCGCCATTCTTAACCGCACCAATACGGCGAATATCCAATCGCACGGAGGAGTAGAATTTCAGCGCATTACCACCAGTAGTGGTCTCTGGAGACCCGAACATGACACCAATCTTCATACGAATTTGGTTAATAAAAACGACCATGGTATTGGCTTGTTTAATATTACCGGTCATTTTGCGTAGCGCCTGACTCATCAAGCGCGCCTGCAGACCCACATGGGTATCGCCCATCTCACCTTCGATTTCCGCTTTGGGCGTAAGTGCTGCCACCGAATCCACAACAACCACATCAACCGCAGCTGAGCGTACCAACATGTCGCAGATTTCCAGTGCCTGTTCACCTGTATCAGGCTGGGAGACCAACAAGTTGTCGGTGTCCACCCCGAGCGCTTGGGCATATTGAGGATCCAGAGCGTGCTCAGCGTCGATAAAGGCGCAGGTGCCACCAACCTTTTGTGCTTCCGCAATGACTTGTAGGGTTAATGTGGTTTTACCCGAAGACTCCGGGCCATAAATTTCTACCACTCGCCCCTTTGGCAGGCCACCTATGCCTAACGCAACATCTAATCCAAGCGAACCCGTTGAAATTGAGGGTATTGCGATCTGTTCTTGATCGCCGAGACGCATCATCGAGCCCTTACCAAACTGCCGCTCAATTTGCGCCAAAGCAGCTGACAAAGCGCGTTCTTTTTCAGGATTGCTGTCTGTGCCTTGTGAAGAGTCTTGTTTTTTCTGTGCCATGGTCAGTGCCTCGCTTGCATTGAAATCGTTCTTGATGACGGGTTGCAGACTTGTAGCTGTCTAGTCCTGAATGTCTAGTACTGACTGCCTGGTCCAATTTACAAAAATGAATTCGCAAATATTCCCGACATCCAACACCACTACTGTATAAGCATTCAGTAGTTTTGTGCAACGCTTTTTCGCCTGTTTCGGCAACGAGGCGTCGATTTCCTACAATAAATCGGATAAATGACCCTCATTTGGCTGTTAATCTCGATCTCGGTTGACGAAACTGGTTGGCCTGTGTTCACTAGCTGTTCGCTACCAATTCTTAGTGTCTCTTACTGTCATGGCTGAACCGTCTCCTGCCAAAAAAGCGGCATCATTGCATAACCACACACCAATGATGCAGCAGTATCTGGCCATAAAATCCGATTATCCAGCGGATCTGCTGTTTTATCGCATGGGCGACTTCTACGAGCTATTTTTCGACGACGCCAAAACAGCGGCTAACCTCTTGGATATAACCCTTACAGCACGCGGCCAAAGTGATGGACAGCCTATCCCGATGTGTGGCGTGCCCTACCACGCTGCAGAAAGTTACCTGGCAAAATTGGTCGGCCTTGGGCGCTCAGTCGCAGTATGCGAACAGGTTGGCGATCCAGCGACTACCAAGGGGCCCGTCGCTCGCGAAGTACAGCGCGTTATTACACCAGGCACGCTTACTGACGAGGGCCTGCTTACCGGACGTCAACGCAGCGCAATTCTTGCCATTAACCCAACCATAGACGGTGTGGGTCTGGCACTGCTTGATCTTTCCAATGGTCAACTCGAGTTGCTGGAGATCGCTCAGGTGGACCACCTTACCGATTACGTTCAACAGTTGCGGCCAAGCGAATTATTGATGCCGGAATCCCGGACCCCAGAGCTCTCGCCCATGGTACCAGAACTCAGTACCAGACCCATTGACGACGGCCGATTTAGCCAACGTGCCGCTTTGGCAGATTTGCGCCAGCACTTTGGTGACAATGTGCTTACGCGCACTGGACTGCTCGCCGATGCACCCTGCCTCGGAGCAGGTGCCGCGGCCCTACATTATGCTAAATCCACCCAGTGCCAGGACCTGCAGTTTCTCCAGCACATCGTTTTCCGTGAGTCTCAGCAGACTATTGGTCTGGACGCACACTCGCGCCGCAATCTGGAAATTGACGTGCGCAGCAATGGCGCGACCGACCATACGTTGCTCAGCCTTATGGACAGTTGTGTCACCGCCATGGGCAGCAGATTACTGCAGCGATGGTTACACGAACCAAGTCGAAACTTAGAAACGATCTCTCAGCGTCAGCACTGGGTCACCCAAGCGCTGGCCGATAACGCTTTCTCAGCGGTGCGGGATAGCCTGCGACCCATCGGCGATTTGCAGCGAATTCTGACCCGCATTGATTTAGGCTCGGCCTTACCTCGCGACCTCGCGCGACTACGGGAAACACTGCAGCAACTGCCCACAGTGGAAGCCGCGCTGGGGCGCATCGACAACCCCCACAGCCAACATTTAGCCGCACAATTACTGGATTTCGATGATCTAGCCAAATTACTGAGTTATGCGGTAGTCGAAAATCCGCCGGTAACACTGCGCGAGGGCGGCGTTATCGCCAGCGGCTACAGTGCTGAACTCGACCGCTTACGCGAACTCACAAGCCATTCCACAGATTGGCTGGCAAATATGGAATTGCAGGAGCGTGAGCGAACCGGCATCAGTTCACTGAAAGTGGGCTACAACCGGGTACACGGCTACTACATCGAAACATCAAAGGCTGCCCAAGGCGACGTACCGGAAGACTATATACGACGGCAGACGCTAAAAAATGCTGAGCGCTATATCACCCCTGAGTTGAAAGCGTTCGAAGAGGAAGCCTTAAGCAGTCAAAGCAAGTCAATGCAATTAGAGCGCACCCTATTCGGCGATCTATTAATAGAACTCGCCAGCCACTCGAAAAGGCTGCGCAACGCTGCCAACGCGCTCGCCGAAAGCGACGTACTCGCATGCTTCGCAGAGCGCGCCAAGACCCTTGATTTCTGTTGCCCCAGATTCACCGACGAAACGACCATTCAAATCCGCCAGGGTTGGCATCCGGTAGTGCGCGCTGCTTCCACCGAGGCGTTCATCGCCAACGATCTCGATTTGAGCAGTGCCTCCAGTATGGCCATCATTACCGGCCCTAATATGGGCGGTAAATCAACATTTATGCGCCAAACAGCGCTTATTTGCTTACTCGCCTACTGTGGCAGTTATACCCCTGCCCAAGCCGTTACGCTCGGCCCCATCGATCGTATATTTACGCGTATCGGTGCTGCAGATGATCTCACCAGCGGGCGGTCAACCTTCATGGTAGAGATGACCGAAACCGCACAAATTCTGCATCAGGCCAGTGCCAATAGCTTGGTGCTACTAGACGAAATTGGACGCGGCACTAGCACCTACGACGGTCTCGCACTGGCATGGGCATGCGCGCAACACCTGGCGCAAAATGCCAACGCGCTAACGTTGTTCGCGACCCACTATTTTGAACTCACTACGCTGCCAACCCTATGCACTAATGTCAGCAATCTCCATTTGAACGCCCAGGAACACGCTGGCGACATCGTATTTTTGTATCAGGTCAAAGCCGGACCCGCGAGCCAGAGCTATGGCATCGAGGTAGCAAAACTGGCTGGGCTGCCTGAGGCCGTATTAACTGTCGCACGTCAACGCCTGTCCAGTTTTGAACAGGCCAATCTGCAACCACAGCAAAACGATTTATTTGCAGTGGACTATGCACCACCAACCCCTATTGATACCGAATCGGAAAATTTGTTAGATCAACTGCGCCAAGCCAAGCCCAATGATATGACGCCCATGCAGGCGCTGGCTCTCATCCAAGAGCTGCATGATGCGGCGTCGCAACTCACCGACTAGAGGCCCAGCACCCAAGCGCCACGCCCTTAATTAAAAGTCGTGACAGCAACCCCATTAGACAATGCATGTATTGCTGCTCGGACAGTTGCCGTAGCGCTGGACTGCTATCGCACATTCGTTAAACTACGCCGCTTTTGAGCCAAGGAGCCCCCTGTGACCTTCATCGTCGGCGAAAACTGCATCAAGTGTAAACACACCGACTGCGTTGAGGTATGTCCTGTCGACTGCTTTTACGAAGGCCCCAACATGCTCGTCATTCA
>CAJXAC010000103.1 GCA_913050035.1 uncultured Gammaproteobacteria bacterium
AAATTGATTAGAAACATGCCAGGTGTCTCCGCTTGTTTCACCTCGGGACTAGCATACAATCTTCTTCATTGAACTTTAAAAGGCATTGACATAATTTCGAATCTTTTAGTTTCTTGCGAAAAACATGTTTTAATTTTTCTCAGGTTGCTGCCTCGCAAAAAGATCCCGGAGCGGTGCAGAAGGGCCGGGGAGGCGCTAGGTTGATTTCCTCCGAATTTCGTCCAAATCCGATTGCATGGCCCGGCCCCATTGATTGTGGCCAGCATTACGGAACTCGTTGCCGTAGCCGGTCGAGCCGCGGAAGTTTGGCTGCAATACGGCGTAGCCGCGGGCTGCCGCGTATTGAACCCAATAGTCAAAGCGGTCTGTGTCGCGGCTATATGGGCCGCCGTGAGGCATGATTAAGGTGGGCAAGTTTTTTGATTCGATACCGACGGGGAGGGTTAAGTATGCTGGAATATCTATCCCATCCCGGCTTTTGTATTGAACGAGTGTGGGATCAGCTATTTTGTTCCGGTCAGCTTTTGCATAATCCGAAAAAAGGGCGGAAATGCTTTTTTTGTATTTCCCGCGACTGTAAAGATAGTATCGAGGGACGGTTTTGTTGCCTGATGCCTTGAGCACAAGCCGATCCCAGTTTCTGTCGGCGCTGATTAGTTCTAGGAAGCTAGGGGTTCCGGGTAGCTGCTTTAACAATGCTGTGTATTCACTGGCTAAGTCTTTGTCTATCCAGTGGTAGCCACGCCTATCAAATGTTGTTCGAACAGCCATTAATTCGCCGTTCTTTACGAGCGCTGGTCCTTCAATGTCGTAGCGGTCGTGCTCCAAAACCGTAGCAAGGACTTCACCGGTTGTAGTATCGACCTCCATAAGTTTCTGTCGATCCCCGCCCACACTGGCACTGACCAGTAAAGTCTTACCGTTTTTCAGGTAATCGTGAATATTTGGCGCTCCATCGCTACTGAGTTGTGATGTATCCAGTGTGGATATCTTGCGGTCGCGAACACTTACGGCTTTGAATGTTTCGCTGTTCAGACTAAAGCCAGCACCATTACGCAGCGTGCCGTTCTCGTCAGCAAACCATTGGAAGATGCCTGCGTTATAGCTTTTTACTTTTTGTTGACGATTAGTACGTATGTTGAGTTTATAAACTGATGGAAACAGACGATCTTCGATCGCGAGTTGCACAAGGATGTGATCCGGATCGTTGTCCAGCCAACTGATAACGTTGTCTTGGATTCGTGGATTCCAAACTAGGTCGCCGCCTTGCTGTGTGACTTTTGGTTTGATGAGTTGCATAACGTTCTTGCCATCAATGTCGACAGCAAGGAGACGCGTGGCCACGGTGCGTGAGTCATTGTAGAAGCGTCTGCCAATACCGATTTGTCCAGCCTGCAACTCGATATAGCTTCGAATGGAACATACGATTCTGCTTTCATTGGCGAATCTGCACCAACGAAAAGAGAAATTATCGGGATCCGGCGCCATTAAAAGTTGCACCTTGGATTTTTCGAAATCCATTAAAATTACGCCATAGGTGTCACCCATAGCTCGGAGAATCACGGCTTTGGTGCCATCAGGAGATAGCTGTATGTCCGCTGCGGGAGGGAGCTTGCTGAAAATATCCACTGGAGAATCGCTGTCTGCGGCATTTATGGGAGTGGCCAGCCCGCAAAGCATTGAGACGCCTGCAATACGCAAAAGCTTACCGAAATTTGCAACTTTAAATATAGAACTTAACGAATTACTCATGACGCATCTTCTCCATGAAGTTTGTAGGTTCTAATTGGTGCACTGCGGTTTCGCAAACAGTGTCACTTTTGTTAAAAACTTTTCACAGCGATTTGCTCGTTGCTCGATTAGCGATCTAGTTAAACTATGCACGCTATAAATCAGATGTCCAGTCAGTGCCGTCAACGCGAACTGGTGTAATTGGCCTGCTTTTTCGGTTATTTCGGCAGCGCGAGCGTGACAATCTCCATTAGTTCGTCCTGTCTGCCCACGGCGACCGCGATATATTGCTTGTTGCGGTGGAGGTAAGTCATAGGGCTGCCGGTCGGGCGGCCGTCCAAGGGCATTGAGCGCAACAGAGCGCCGTCACTTTTGTTAAAAAAGTTCAGGGTTTGTAGCGAAGAGTTTTTGTAAACCAGCAGATCGCCGCTAACGATTACGGCTGCGTTACCGATAACGCTGGGGTCTGCTGCTCCTGGTACTTGCCACAAGATTGAACCGCTATTCATATCGTAAGCAGTAATTGCAGAACCGTTGCCTGGGTAGGGTGAGCCAGTTGTTGGGCCGAAGAATAGTTCAGGCCGCGCATAGTAGAAGTTGTCTGCGCCGCCATTTTCGAGTCGTACTAAATGAGTAAGAGGTCCAAAGCCGGCCACGTACAGCACCTGTGTTGTTGGATCAAAAGCCGCGCCACCCCAATTGGCACCGCCGCCTTCGCCAGGGGTAATGATGAGGCCATTGGTGGTGGGCGGCGTGTATAGCGGACCTGTTTCATAGCCTTCAGCACTATAGGGGTCGATTAATGCGTCGACCGAGCTACCCTGACGCACGAAAGGCGGGGGCCAGCTAGGAATCGGTTGAGTAGCTGCCGCGCGCTCACCGGGCACATTAGAGGCAGGAACAGCCGTTTCCACGATGGGCCAAACCGGCTCGCCTGTTATCCGGTCAAACACATATAAGAAGCCTTGCTTTGAGACTTGAGCGAGCGCTTTGATGGGCTGCCCAGCAACTACAATGTCCATAAGATTAGGGGCCGCCGGCAGGTCATAATCCCAAATGTCATGATGGACTGTCTGAAAATGCCATTGCCTCTCGCCCGACTGACAATCCAAAGCCACGACACTGTTAGCGAATAAGTTGTCGCCAAGTCTCTGGCCGCCGTAATAATTGTTGGTTGGCACACCGGTAGGCAAGTAAACCAAACCAAGTGACTCATCGACGCTCATAGGCGGCCAAACATTGGTATTACCGTTCACTTTCCAGCTGTCTTGCTCCCAAGTGTCAACGCCATACTCGCCCTCGCGAGGTACGGTATGGAAGGTCCATAACAATTTGCCGGTAGCAGGATCGAAGCCACGTACATCGCCGGGCGGTGAGGGCGGAAGCACTTCGCCGTCGTGTACGCTTGAGCCTAGGACAAGAACGTCGTTACACATGATTCCAGGAGAGCTGTTACCAACTTGGCTGACTATCCCGGCAAAGTCGGGCGCATCCGGCTGGTCATGAGCATCAGACAATTGCATGCTTGAAAGATTCAGGCGAGGGATTCCGTTTAGGAGGTCTATGCTGCCGAACCCAGAGTCGCCGAAGTTAGTTCTTGGTTCACCATTGATCGCATTGAGCGCGATCAGTCTGCCGTCGCCAGTGGGCATATGGATGGTCTTGCCCGCGGTGCTTTCGTGGTAAGATACGCCGCGGTGTAGATAGCCATTGTTGGGTGGGCGGGCGTAGCGGTAGGTTTCGGGATCGAAATGCCAAAGCGTGCTGCCGCTAGCCGCTTCTATAGCTGCTACCTGGCTGAATGATGTGCTGGTATACAGTACGCCGTCGATAAAAAGTGGTGTGGCCTCGAACGCAGTGTTTTGTACTCCCTGAATTTCGTTGTCCGGGGAGCGCCAACGCCATGCAACCTCAAGGTCTGCGACGTTATCTGCGCTTATTTGATCAAGTGGGGAATATTTCATGCTGGCATTGTTGCCTGCATAAACCGGCCATTGGCCCTCAGTAGTGCCAGCGGCCACAACGTCTCTGCTATTGGTTACAGTAACCGTTGTTTCTAGGGGTGCTGACCTGAGGGAACCATCGAAGACAGTTAATTCAAGCACATAGTCGCCCGTCGTGTCGGCGGTGAAATTAGCGGTTTTGCCGAGACCGGAAATAATTGCTTCGCTTGTGCTGGGCTTGCTGAGTAGACGCCAGTGATAGGTTAGTGCTTGGCCGTCGGCATCTTGGCTCTGTGCAGCCAATACACTGACCTTAGAGCCAACCGCGACGGCTTGATTTGGTGTTATTGATGTGGTCGGAGCGGAACTGTTCGCGACGCTGCTGGGCTGCGGCTCCAAGGCATCGAAAACATGGTTCAAAAACACTTCATTAGAAAAATTTTCAGGCTCCTTGGTGTCGTGGTAGTTGGCACCGCTGCGAACAGTGCTGCCGTCACCGCGGCGCTCATAACGACTGAAGCGCAGCACTACTAAGTCCTGCTCAGGATAGATCGCGATCAGCTGTCCCATCACCCCCAGTGCGGCGTAGCCGCCATTTGCTGCGGGCCACCAGTAATAGCCGTAGGTGCCAAAGCGCGCAGGTTGAGTACTGTGATTAATCCAATCTGCGCCAAGTATCTGTTTGTCGCGCCAAAGTCCTTGTCGAGCATAGAGGAGGCCAAATCGCGCAAAATCTCTTGGGGTTGCATCAAGGCAGCAATAACTCAACACCTGATTAGATTGGTCAGTCCACCATTCACTAGTGATGCCGATCTCATTAGCGATGCCGTTATCCCAATATTGTGCGACGGATTGCCCTGTTGCCTGGCGCACTAGCTCGCCTGCGAGCATCACGTCGGCGTTGGAGTAGATGTAGACCTGGTCACCTGGGCTGCCGACTAAGGATCGTGATAAAGATAACTGCAGTTGATCTTCTGCTGCATATAGGTCACCGCCATCGGGAATGCCATTCCCGTCATCGTCCCCCAATATTTCAAGCCCGGTTTTTACGGTTAACAACTGATCTACGGTAATCGCAGACTTTGGGGTGTCTACCCATGGGGCGAAATAGTTTCCCAGGGCTTCCTCTAACCCCTTGATGGCGCCGGCTTCTAGGGCCGCGCCGACGAGGGCGCTAGTAATGCTTTTAGCGACCGACCAACTGGTCACTAAATTTGTTGAGTCGCGGTCGGATGCATACTGCTCAGCTACAATTGCGCCATTCTTAATAATCAAGACCGCGCCGGTATCGTTGCCCGCCGCAAAGGCATAATCGAGAGCCTCTTGAATTGCAT
>CAJXAC010000104.1 GCA_913050035.1 uncultured Gammaproteobacteria bacterium
GAGACCGGCTTTTTCTTTTGTGGGGTAGTCATGTTTACCGGAATCGTTCAAGAACTTTTGCATGTCCACGAGATTGATCACGGCGCTGATCTAAGCCGACTGACGCTGAAAATGGGCGCCCTCGGCGATGGTCTGCAGCTTGGCGCATCGGTCGCGATCAATGGCACCTGTCTGACTGTGACTCAGCATGATACTAGTGCTACATGTTTCGACATCATTAAGGAAACTTTGAGTACTACCAACCTTGGGCGTTTGGATGTGTCCTCCAAGGTGAATGTTGAGCGTTCCTTTAAGGTGGGTGACGAGGTGGGTGGGCACGTAGTCTCCGGGCACGTGTCGACTACTGCGAGTTTGGAACATCTGCATCATGAAGGTAATGATCGAGTGCTCACATTTAAGGTTGAGCCGCATTGGCAGAACTATATCTTCCACAAAGGCTATGTCGCACTGGATGGGGCGAGTCTCACAGTGTCGTCGGTAAACCGAGAAACGTCCTGTTTCAGTGTTAGTCTTATTCCTGAAACGATCGAGCGTACAACGCTAGGCCTTTTAAGTGTCGGCGGGCTGGTTAATGTCGAGATCGACAGCCAAACTCAAGCGGTGGTTGATACGGTAGAGCGAGTGCTTGCTGAGCGTCAGGATCAATTGAGCATTGAGGATTAGACATGCCGAGCTTCCATGAGAGACTGCGTAGAAGCTGGCAGCAGAGCGGTTCGTTGCTTTGTGTAGGCATCGATCCTGATTTTGAACGTATACCTCAACAAGTAGCAGCTGCAGACAAGCCATATTTAGAGTTCGGCAAGGCCATTGTTGAGGCAACAGCCCCCTACGTTTGTGCCTTCAAGCCTCAGGCCGCGCATTTTGCTGCAGCAGGAAGAGAGCAAGAACTGGCCGAACTGATAACCTTTGCGCAAACAAATTACCCAGACATACCGGTTATTCTCGACGCTAAGCGAGGTGACGTGGGCAGTACTGCGAAGCTGTATGCCCGGGAAGCTTTTGAGCGTTACAACGCTGATGCAGTTACCGTTAGCCCGTATTTGGGTAAAGACAGCCTAGATCCCTACTTTGCCTTTGCGGAGCGGGGCATAGTGGTTTTATGTCGTACCAGTAACCCCGGCAGTGATTGGCTGCAAAATAGCCCGGATAATGAACCACCAACCTATTTGCGGGTCGCTAAACAAATAAGCGAATGGGACGTCGCAGACCAATGCATGCTGGTCACCGGCGCCACATATCCTGATGAGCTGGCTAAGGTGCGGGCGGTGGTTGGTAATCTGCCGCTCTTAGTGCCTGGAGTGGGGGCCCAGGGGGGCAGTATTAAGGAAGTACTTCGAAGTGGCTTAGACGCCCACGGAACAGGACTGGTGATTTCCAGTTCGCGCGCGATTATTTTTGCCGATTCGGGTCCGGATTACGCCGAGGCTGCTGCAGCGGCTGCCGAAGCAGCCATGAATGAGATCAATAAATTTCGTTAAAAAATAACCAGTTGAATCATTATTATAGATTGATTCTATGTTTTGCATCGCGCAGCAGATTGCGCGCTATGATGCCTTGTTGGATCTGACTCGTACCCTCATAAATGCGGAATAGGCGGACGTCACGATAAAACCGGGCGACTGCGTATTCTTCGATATAGCCTGCTCCACCATGGTATTGCACCGCCCGATCAGCCACGCGACCGACCATTTCGGTAGCATAGAGCTTGCAGCAGGAGGCGAGCGTGTTGACGTTTTCACCTTCATCGCGGCGTTTGGCGGTATCTAAGACCATGCACTCGGCGGCATAACTCTCGGCCTTGCTGTCCGCGATCATTCCTTGGAGAAGTTGAAACTCAGCAATGGGTTGGCCGAACTGGGTGCGTTCTTGACCATAGCTGAGGCAGAGGTCGATCAGGCGTCCGGCGCAGCCCACCGACAGCGCGCTGATATGAATACGGCCGCGATCCAACGTTTTCATCGCGGTCTGAAAGCCTTTATGCAACATCGCGGAGCCGCCGAGCATTTGGCTGGCTGGTACCCTGCAATCTTCAAATATGACATCGCATACGTGGGCCCCTTGCTGCCCCATTTTTCGGTATGGCTTGCTTAAAGTGATTCCAGGCGTGCCGGCATCCACAAGAAAAGCGCTTACACCCTTGGCCCCTGCCTGGTCTGGGTCGGTGCGGGCAAAAACTGTGAACAATTGGGCACTTGGTGCGTTGGTGATATAGCGCTTGGTGCCGCTGATCAGATAGTCGTCCCCATCTTTAATCGCCTTGGTCTGTAGCGCGCCCGCATCGGACCCTGCATTAGGCTCCGTTAGGGCGAATGACCCGATGATTTCGCCGCTCGCAAGTTTAGGCAGGTAATAGGCACGCTGTTCGTCAGTCCCGTCCATTACTAGACCCTGAGAGCCGATGCCATTATTAGTGCCAAATATTGAACGGAACGCAGGTGAGGTGCGCCCGAGTTCCATCACCACTTTGCATTCTTCATAGGTATTAAGACCAATACCGCCAAATTCTTGCGGAATCGTGAGCCCGAAGAGCCCTAATTCACGCATCTCCTGTACAACATCCTCGGGAATGACGTCATCCTCCGAGACCTGTGCCTCCAGAGGGATGAGTCGTTCATCGACGAATTTCCGAATCGTCAGAATCAGCTGATTTAAGGTTTCTGGATCCAGCGAAGAGGCAGTAGGTTGTGCTGATGAATTCATGTTTCTATCCGATTGGTGCAGCTACATATTATACGTAAGCAGGACTCTAGTTTCCCTGCTTTGATCGCGCATTGCAGTTCTTGCTTAGCTCCTTTAGCCTGTCGCGCTTTGGTCAAAGAGAATTAACGATGAGCAACGATAAAGCGCCATTTTCCTGGGATGATCCGTTCCAAATTCGGGCACAGCTTTCCGAAGAAGAGCGGCTTATCTTGGACAGTGCTAAGGATTATGCGCAGGACAAGTTGCTGCCTAGAGTGCAGGAAGCGTTTCGTAATGAAACGTTTGATCGAGAAATCATGAATGAGTTCGGCGCGCTCGGCATGCTTGGGGCAACGCTGCCCGAAAAGTATGGCTGCGCTAACGTTAACTATGTTGCATACGGCATCATGGCCCGCGAGGTCGAGCGAGTTGATTCTGGTTATCGCTCGGCAATGAGTGTGCAGTCGTCTCTAGTAATGCATCCGATACACGCCTACGGCGACGAGGCTCAGCGTGAGCGCTATTTACCCAAACTTGCAACCGGTGAGTGGGTCGGCTGCTTTGGCCTTACCGAGCCAGATCATGGCTCTGATCCCGGTAGCATGATAACCAACGCCAAAGCGGTTGATGGTGGATACGTTCTCAACGGCGCAAAAATGTGGATTACCAATTCTCCGATCGCAGATCTAGCGGTCGTGTGGGCGAAATTTGAGGGAGACATTCGAGGGTTTGTTGTAGAGCGTGAATTTGCAGGTTTTAGCACTCCTAAAATTGAAGGCAAGCTCAGTTTACGTGCTTCGGTAACCGGCCAAATTGTTTTAGAAGATGTATTCGTGCCCAGCGAGAACCTGCTGCCTAATGTGCGCGGTTTAGCCGGACCCTTTGGTTGTTTGAATCGGGCACGCTACGGCATCGCCTGGGGCGCTATGGGTGCAGCAGAGGCCTGTTGGCATGCTGCGCGCAGTTATACGTTGGATCGTTTGCAGTTTGGGCGGCCATTGGCGGCCAATCAATTGGTGCAAAAGAAATTGGCCGATATGCAAACAGAAATTTCCCTCGGCCTGCAGGGGTGTTTGCGCATGGGCAGAATGTTCGATGAAGGTACTTTGCCGATAGAAAATATTTCACTGATGAAGCGTAACAACTGCGGAAAAGCATTAGATATCGCCCGCGTCGCACGAGATATGCATGGAGGCAACGGTATTTCTGATGAATATCCGGTGATGCGCCACTTGATGAACTTGGAAACGGTGAACACTTATGAAGGCACTCATGATGTTCATGCGTTGATTTTAGGCCGAGCCCAGACCGGTATTCAGGCGTTCACTGGCTGAAAAGCGGAACTGGTCGACAGATTTACAAAATAACTCTGAAAAGTGCGTGAGACTTTGTCCTGACGGGTTGCTCTAGTGGATTGTTAGTTCTAACTTTGTCTTATTAACCCAAATTAGGACAGGGAACAGTAATGATCAATGTAGCTATTGCTGAGAGGCAGCGGCTAATTCGAGAGAGTCTAGCGACATTAGTCAATGGGCTAAAAGGCTGCCAAGTAGTGGGGGTTTGCGCCACTGGTGAGGCTGCTATAAAACTAGCAAAGCAGCAGAACCCGGATGTCTTTTTGATCGATATGTTGCTACCCGGCGTGGGTGCTCTAGAGGTAGTGCAGCGTATTGCAGTCGCCGATTTGAGAACTCGTACAATTGTCTTGGGTAACGTGACGAAGGCGATCATGCCAACCCAGATGCTCCAGGCCGGCGCGCTGTCTTTCCTTACTCAGAGTATTTCCTCAGAGGAACTCGGTCACGCTATTCATAAGGTTTTTTCTGGCCAACGCTATGTCTGTGAATTCGTCGCGCAAAAGATGCTCAACACGTCCTTGGGATATAGTGAAACCAGCCAGATTGCCAAGCTCACGCGGCGAGAGTTTCAAGTTTTATTGATGCTCTTAGATTGCCAACGGGTCAGCGAAATTGCTCGTCTTCTGCTCTTGTCGCCAAAAACGGTGAATAGTTATCGCTACCGACTTTTTGAAAAGTTGGGGGTAAGCAGTAATGTTGAACTCGTGCTGTTTGCGGTGAAGAACGGCATCCCGGCTCCAAGTTTTGACTCAGAAGAGGTATTGCAAAAGATAAATAAGAAATATCGGATAAATAATTTTTATTTTAGCGGAGGTG
>CAJXAC010000105.1 GCA_913050035.1 uncultured Gammaproteobacteria bacterium
TTGCATGTTGCGCAAGGAGCGATCAAAAAACTGTTGGGTCGAAATCTGCATGATGGTCTCTTAATTTTCCTGCGCTACATGCGCACTATGGTGTCAAACAGTTGATTGGCAGTTTGGATCAGTCGGGCGGACGCTTGATAAGCCTGCTGAAACTTAATGAGACTCGCCGCTTCTGCATCTAAGTTAACCCCCGCAACACTTTCTCGGGCAGAGACCGCCTGATCCCTGACGATTTCTAATGCCTGCTGTGCCACCTGGGCCTGACCGGAAAGCGTGCCTGCCCGATTCAGCAGTGTGAGGTATCCCTGCTGAATGGTCTGTTCTTCTGAACCAAACGCCATGGTTTCAATATTCGCAAGTCGCGTTAGGTTCTCGCTGCTGCCTACCCCATCAGCATTGTTATTTATCGCAAAACGATCTCCGACTCCCGGGATACCAGATAACTCCACCTGTATGCCCTGATAGCGGATCGTCGAGCCTTCTGTATAGGTGCGCTGCGCCAATACTGTGCCGGAATCTCGATCGACAATGGTGTAGCTGTCAGCTGCGACGAACTCTATGTCTAAGGTGCGCTCTCGTAGACTCAACGGATCGGCTGCACCGGATACATAGCTGGCTGCAACTTGCGCATTGGAACCCAGCTCTCCGGTAGAAAATACTATTAAATCTTCGGTAAGCGCTTCGTCAATTACGATTTCTCCGCGCATGCCCAACACGGACAAATCTTTAAAACTGCCGGTGGCGCCTAAGGTCAGTGCCACTTCTTTGTCGCCTAAGTCGCCCGCGCCACGCTGGGCCTCGATGATGAGGCGCGGATTCACTACGCCACTAAGTGTGGCAATTGCACCAGGTTCAGCACCGAATACGATAGGCTCGCCTTGTCGATCAGCGCCAACATTGCGCAAAACCAGCGTGCCGTCGAAGTCCTTATACGCCTCAACACCGGTCTCGGCGCTGGCGTTATTAACCAACTGGGCTAATTGCTCCAGTGAATCTATTGGATCTGGGCCGTTGACGATAGCACCATTAATCGTCAGATTGCCGTTTGCCAATGACAGATCGTCGGCACCCACTCTAATTTCATTACTCAGTGCAACGGTTAGGGGCAACTGCTGATCGTCAATATTATCTTGCAGCCAAGCCGCTACATCGGCACTGGTTAACTGCTGCCCGACACCTATTGCCAGCTCACTAAGGGCCTTACCGTTTAGATTCAGCGCGCCGGCAGTAATAATCGGCGCGCCGTTGCCCACCCTCGCCGGTAGCGCTTCGCCTTCTATACGTGCTTCAGACCGCAGTTGCTGCGAACCGTCTGCCAAAACCTCTATGGTCGAACGGGAAACCTGGCCCGCCTGCCAGGGTTTATCTAAGTAACGATCGGGCGTTACAGTGCCACTATATGTGGACAAGACCCCCGGTTGCGGCGCTAACACGATGGCATTCCCTTCCTTGCCCGCAATGTTAGTTAAAACAAAGGCGCCGTCTTCGGGATCTATTGCTGCCTGAACATTGGTGGTCGCCGTTTGGGCATTCACCAATGCAGCAAGGTCTTCTTTCGATGGCACCGGATTATCAGCACTGATCACAACACCGTTAATCGTTAAAGAACCATTGGTGGTAGAAAGATCTGCCGCCGCAACACGCACTTCCGTGACGCCGTCATTTAAGTAAGCCTGCGAATAGGCCGCGCCTTGAAAAAAACCGTTGGCGTTTGAGACTGCAATCTGCTGCTCTGCCGGCGTCAGAGCTTGGCCGAATAGATGCCGGCCGTCCCGAGTAAAAATCTGTAATTCGGCGGTATTCGTGCCTGGCTCAGCCAGTAACAAATTCAGGTTCGAAGTGCCTGCGGGCACTTGCATTAGCGCCTGGGTCAAACTGGTTTGCACCGTCGTTGCAGCGGCTGGGTGCGCATTATTCGCTAGCACCGTTGCTACCGCTGGGGGTGTCGCTGGAGCTGCCCCGGCCAATAAGCTTACTTGGGCCTGTGCATTGCCCACATTCTCTGCCGCAGGCTGGATATTAAATAACTGCGCGGCAGCAAGTTTTCTTACGTCAGTGAGCGCTACATACATCGAGTCGGCAACGTTCGCACGCATACCGATCTGGATCTGATCGCCATCTTGGGCAGCGCCACTGATTTGCACTTCGATGTCGTCAATGACTAATGTCGCTGCCGCACCTTGAGCTGCAATACGCCGCCCTTGAGCGTCCACGGCAAACCACTGGTCGCGGCCAGCATCAAACTGTAGCAACAGAGCTTTACCATCTACCGACGGATCGTTCGCCGCGGTAACTGTCGCCTCTATCCGGCCTGCAGCCGCTCCATAAAATACGTCTGCCTCAGGCTGTACCGCAAAAATTGCTTGGCCAACGTTGCCCTCTAAATCCATGCCTTGAGCATGGGTGGCATTGACTTCGTTCACCAGATGAGCGGCTAAGGTTTCGAAACCGGCAATAGTTGGACTGAGCACCCGGTCTCTGAAATTCATTAAACCAGCTAGCTCACCCCCATCTATTTGTCCGAGGTCTCGATCTTGGCCTTCATAGTTCAAAATCAGTTGCAAATTGGCTGGCCGGCCTCCGGTGGATTGCATGTTCACCTGACCGAACCGATTGTTTTCGACTACCGTCTTGTCCAGATTGCCAATGCCCACTTTTACCGTGCCATTAGCGTTCTCCACTACCGCAATCTTCGCGAGCCCAGAAATATCCCGTAGCACCTGGTCGCGCAGGTCTAGTAAATCTGCTGGCTGCTTAGCTAGGTCTTTGATCTTTTGTAACTTACCGTTAATCTGCCCTAGCCGTTCTAACAGTACATTCAACTCGCCGACTTTGGCCTCTAACGCCTCGCTGGACTCTAAGTCAAAGGCATCAAGCTGTGCCGACAAATCATTAAAGCGCGCGGCTAAGCTTTGGGCACTTCCCAATACCTGATCGCGTCGCACTTCTGAAGAGGCGTCAAGACTGAGGTCACGAAAGCTATCGAATAATCCGCCCAAGGCAGGTACCAATGAGGCCTGTTGATCACCAAAAACGTCAATTAAGCGATTGCTCATGTCGACCATGGGCTGTTGTGCCGCAAGATCACTTTCGCTGGTGCGTACAGAGTTCTCTACCAGTCCATCGTATGCACGACGGATACCGTCCGCTACCGCACCGGTGCCAATTGAGAACCGACCTAACGACGACGACGCATTTTCTTCATAGATCAGGCTTTGCTTTACGTAGCCTTCAGTGTTGACGTTGGCGATATTGTTACTCACCACCGACAGCGCAAGCTGACTGTTTTTTATCGCACTACTGCCAATTGAAAGTAAATCGCTCATCGCTCTAACGTCCTAGCGACGGTCACGGGCTTACGCTCTAGCGTATAGGTATCAGCACCCTGACTCAGGCGCATGGAGCGATCGCTCGCGGCCGGGTCGAGGGGTAGTCCATCCGGTGCTGCAACGCGGGTACGACTTTGGTTCATTTGGATTTGGCGTTCCAATGCTTCGGCAACACCAAATCCGCCCTGTTCACTCAGATGTAATGCGAGTTCCTGGTCAAACATGGCTTCGTAAGTTTGGGCGGCGTCAGAGTCCATTAGCCCAGACCGCTCTGTGGCCTTACGCATGGACTGCAACATCATGTTGATAAAAATCGACTCAAACTGCTGAGCAACTTCTTTAACACTGCCGGCTTCGTCAGCTTTGGCATTGCTTTTCAACTGCGCAATTTGCGCAAAATCCATTGCCGATGCTGAGGTATTTACTGAAGTCATCGCGGTGAACCTAAATTACAACCAGTTCAGCCCTAAGGCTGCCCGCGCTCTTTAGCGCTTCTAAGATAGCAATCAGCGACGATGGGCTTGCACCGACACCATTCACTGCATCGACGATCTCGCGTAAATCAATACCTGGCTGAAACAGAAACATAGGACGAATTTCTTCAGCTACTTCTATTTCCGCATTCGCGACACCAGCGGCTGCGCCACCTACGCCAGCCTGCCCTGCTGCAACTTGGGTATTGGGCTGAACCACTTCGTTGGTCGCAGAAATGGTGACCGATAGTGAGCCTTGAGTTACCGCCGCCGCGGTGACGCGAACGCCCCGACTAATGACCACCGTACCAGTACGAGAATTGACCACGACCTTTGCCCGCGGCTCGCCAGGTACAACATCGAGATTTTCAATCATGCTAAGAAAACTGACCCGAGCAGACATGTTGTCTGGAGCGGCTACTGCAATGGATCGGCCATCCATAGCCATGGCCGTGCCCGCGCCGAAATTTTCGTTAATCGCATCGGTGATTGCAGATACGGTAGTGAAGTCTGTTTGCTGGGTATTAAAGACCAGGTAGTCGGAAGTCTGAAACGGCGTTTCAACTTCGCGCTCCACAATGGCTCCACCCGGAATCCGCCCCGATGTGGGGACCCCGATTTTGATACTCGAGCCGGCAGCATTTACATCAACACCAGAAACAGTCAACTGGCCTTGGGCTAGGGCGTAAATCTCGCCATCGCTTCCACGCAATTCGGTGAGGATCAAGCTACCGCCCATAAGGCTCGTCGCAAGACCCGCAGTCGCCACATTAACATCAATTTGCTGACCCGGCTTCGCAAAGGCCGGCAATGTGGCGGTTACGATGACCGATGCCACGTTGTCCAGCTTAGTTTTATCATAAGCCAAG
>CAJXAC010000106.1 GCA_913050035.1 uncultured Gammaproteobacteria bacterium
TTGCGGCTGGCGTTCTTCCACCCGATCGATATCCAGAACGTTTATATCCGCTTTATTGCCGACGATCAGCGCTCCACGATCCGGCAGCCCAAGGACACGGTTTTGCTTGGCGGTCAGCATGTGAATGGTCTCTTCTAGCGAGTAGGTGCCAGTGTCTCTGTGCCAGTGCGAAATAAAGAAGCTGGTCCAGCCTGCATCCATAATCAAACTGACATGAGCGCCCGCATCGCCGACGCCCGGTACAACCCAATCCGCACCCATATAGTTCGGTAGCACACTCAGATCCTCGTTTACGAAGCGCACGTGGAAGAAACCTTGTCCGTCGGATTCAAGCTGCAAACGCAGCCAGGTTTCTACTGGATGTTCGCCAGCGGCTTTGGCGAGATGTGCTAATGATTGGTCGGGTTGATGCGCGTAATTGGGCCGTTCAGCGTTACCCATCCAGAAAGTCTTTTCGCAGGGTAGCCCAAACTTTGGCGAGGATAGGGTTTGGCCAATATGCTCGGCGAGCTGCATGGCCTTTCCATCTGCAATAAGTTGCTCGCGAAACGTTTGGTCTTTAATCAAAGCAAGCCGCTCTGGCACTGGAGTACGCTGCAGTTTTTGCCAACTTTCACTTTTTGAGCGCAGGCTAAACAAGATAAAAGTATTCAGTCCAGACAAAAACCCAGCAGCGCGGGGTTGCGTTGTTCCAGTGACGTTAAGCCCAGCTGCGCGCATTGAGTCGATGGCCGGCTGGTATGCACTGTCGCCATTTTTGCCCGGCAGCCAAGGAGCACTAAAGAGCATGTGGGTGCCGGCTGCCTCTAGCTGCCTGTGCATAATACGCATTTCCTCATCTAACGGATGCGCTTCGATTACGCTTTGCATTATGCCGCCCGCGGCGCCTACTTCTTTGGCGATTGCAACAAGCTCTTCCTCTGGAGCGAAGGTTCCCGGAATGCAGCGTCCGTCCGGAAGCCGATGGGCTTTCAACCGATTTACCGAAAATCCGATCGCGCCCTCTCTTACAGATTTTCCGGCAAGTTTGGCAATTTGAGTAACGTCATCTGCCGTTGGTGCCTCTTCTACGGCACGAGGACCCATAACATAGAAACGAGTGGCGGCATGACCGACCAAAGCCGCGACATTGACGGCAGGTTTGCATTGCTCGATTGCGTCCAGATACTCGCCGAAGCTTGACCACTGCCACGACAGTCCTGACAGAATGGCTTGTCTCGGAATGTCCTCTACTGACTCCATCATTTCGGCCAATAGTTCTTTATCTTGAGGTCGTACTGGCGCGAAAGAAACCCCGCAATTGCCCATGAGAATTGACGTGACCCCGTGCCACGATGCCGGCGTAACCTGAGGATCCCAACCAATTTGCGCATCCATATGCGTGTGCAGGTCGATAAAACCGGGAGTAACAACAGCGCCTTCGGCATCAATTTCTCGATGACCTTTTGCTTCTACCTTGCCCAGTGCGCTTATCGTGTCGCCGTCAATGGCGATATCGCCTGAATAGGCAGGATTGAGTAATCCGTCGACTATGAGGCCGTTCCGAATGATGATGTCATGCGCCATTTCCTATTCCCCCGTAAGTTGCTTTACTTAATCCACTCGCAGAGTGCGGTAACAAAACACTCAGCCCCACACTTACTTATAGACAAGGACGATAAAGAATGAAAGCAGCAGTCTACAACCAACCTGGAGCTCCGGAGGTTTTCCGTTATGAAGACGTCGCGGATCCGATTTGTGGTCCAAAAGATGTCAAAATTGATGTAAAGGCCATTTCCATCGAGGGAGGCGACGTGCTTGCTCGCGCATTCATCGAAACTGGAGGTAAAGACCAAGTGGTCGGTTATACCGCTGCGGGCGTTATTTCAGAGTTGGGCGCAGAAGTGAGCGGTTTTAAAGTGGGTGATCGTGTAACCACGCTAAGTGGGGCGGGTTCCCACGCGGAGCAGCGGGTGGTGTCGAGCTTCACATGCTGGGCGCTGCCCGACAATGTCTCTTTTGATCAAGGTGCCTGCATACCGGTAACCTACGGGACCGCCCATGATGCGTTGTTTGAATTTGGACGCCTGCGCGCTGACGAAACAGTCCTTGTGCAGGGTGGTGCGGGCGGTGTGGGAATCGCCTGTATTCAACTGGCGAAACAAGCCGGTGCCACGGTCTACGCGACTGCCTCCTCTGATGCGCGCTTGGCGTGTCTTGCTGATTTTGGGTTGGATGCCGGCATCAACTACGCCACTCAGAATTTAACCGACGAAGTCATGCGTCTGACCGAACGGAAAGGGGTGAACTTAGTGGTCGATCCAGTTGGCGGCAACGTGCTTGAGAAGAGTATAGCCTCAGCCGGGCGGCGTGGACGCATAGTCAGTGTCGGTACTGCCAGTCGAGACTTCAGCAAAATCGATATTGGCGGTCTTGCACCAGGAAACAAGAGTCTCACGGGAGTATTTTTGGGGGCTGAAGTCGCGACGGCCCGTGCCCAGGAAATGATCCGTGACTTGCTCGCACAAATGGCTTCGGCAAGCCTTAGCATGCTGATCGATCGAACTTATCCCCTAGCAGAAGCCGCGGCCGCTCATGCTTACATCGAATCTCGACAAGCTGTGGGACGCGTGATACTCATACCTTAATGAAGTAAACGTAAAACGGGGGAAACATGGCGCTTGCAGATTTCTCGCTAGCAGGGAAGAAAGCAATTGTGGTCGGCGGCCGAAGAAATATGGGGAAGGGGTTTGCTCTTGGTTTGGCTGAAGCCGGCGCCGATGTGATCGTGACAGACGTAAACAATGAAGACGGCGCATTACAGTCTGTAGCTGATGAAATTGCGGGTATGGGTCGGCGCTCGCTTGCTGTGAAAACTGATATCTCCCAAAAATCGGAAGTAGACGAGCTGGTTACCCAAGCTATGGATGTGCTGGGCGGTATAGACATTCTTATGAATGTGGCGGTTCGCTATCATCGTAAATCGTTATTGGACCTGGACGATCAGGGGTGGGATGAGTTAACTAACGTTAACTTAAAGGGGTACTGGCATACCCATCAGGCGGTTGCACCCATTATGCAGGCGCAGGGCAGCGGCAGCATTATCAATCTTACCTCTCGCGGTGGTTTGAAAGCGCACGCGGATAAGGGTATGGGTAACTACGCTATTCTCAAATCTGGTATTGCAATGATGACGCGCCAATACAGCCGTTATCTGGGTCCATCCAATGTCCGGGTCAATGCAATCGCGCCGTCGCTGGTAGAATGGGAACAGCATCCTGCGGGTGACTTTTATCGCGAAAATCCTGATCGAGCACCTAAGCAGCCGCCGCCACCGCGCCCGGAAATGAGCGAGCAAGAAAAATTTGAGGCATGGTCCACCGGGCCAGAAAACCTGCCGCTAGGTCGGGTAGCGACCTTTGAAGAAATGGCCAATGCTGCAGTGTTTTTGGCCTCTGATGCAGCGAGCTATGTCACTGGAACTATTCTCTGCGTCGACGGTGGGTATATGGCTTAGTTGTCTCATCGAGGCTTTTGATTAGTAGGCAGCGTCTGCGCTGAGGCCCGAGTTCGCGGCCGCGCTGCTCAGCTGCAATGTCATTTGGACAGGCTGTCAGTATCAGCAACAGTGCGTTGAAAGAGGAGGTAGAGCATGGGAGAAGACTGGGAACTCAATCATGTGGGCATGACCATTGGTAACCGCAATGCCACGTTGCGGCACTTTCAATCGATCGGTGTCGGTGTCAGCGTTGGCCCTCAGCCGTTATTACCTTATGAGCCGGGTGAGGGATCGCTGACTTTCTATCAAACTCTTGAAGGAGATCCGATAACAAATACTTATACTACGGGTGGTGCGCACACATTTAACGACGGCGAGAGCCAAATTGGCGATTGCCAGTTGGAGTGTTACCCCATGCGGCCTGGCCCCGGCATGTTTCTCAGTGAATATTTAGCGCAGAAAGGCCCGGGCATAAATCACATATGTTTCAATACGCCTTCTGTAGAGACCGATACCGATTTTTTTCTCTTCAAAGGCTGCGCGCTTATGTTCAATGCGCTAGTGAATGGTAAAACGGTAGAAAATTACCTCGATACTCGAAAACACGGGGATTTAATGATTTCTCTGCGTCCACCTGCCACCGACTGGGAAAAGGCGTGGAAAGCTAACAATGAATCACACCCGCTGGTTAATCCGTGGCGTTTTCTGGGCGTGGGTATTGGCGTCAAAGATCTTGCCGCCACAGTTGGCTACTATGCAGAAATCGGTTTCCCTGAGGCCAGCGATGTCGTAAGTGATGCGAAGATAGGCAGCCGTTCCCAGAGTGTTACGGTGGGCCCTCTGGTGTTCGATTTTTTCGCAGTCGCAACAGATGCCAGCATCTACGCCGAGTCTTTAGGATTGCGGGGTGACGGGGTGAATGACATTGCGTTTGCAGTAACCGACTTGGCTGAAGAAACGACCCGCTTGCAGTCGAAGGGAGTAAATTGCTTAGCCACTAGTGCCGATGGCGGCAGTAGCTATTTTGACACACGCGGAGAGGGCAACATTATCTTGCGTTTGGTTCAGTCTTAGATGGCTTTAAAGTGAAGATTAGCGCCCTG
>CAJXAC010000107.1 GCA_913050035.1 uncultured Gammaproteobacteria bacterium
CGAGCCAGCAGTTTCTTCGCGAAAAAGCTACCGAAGAATGTGATCTTCGCAGGACATTTGGCGGACAATGCCTCAATCACGCAAAAACGCCAAAGGGGATTCTTGCGTACATTCACCACTCCATCAGAGGATCAATTCAAACCTCTAGCCAAAGCCGGCCTCAGGGATTGCGCCAACAAATTTTCATCGCCTCTATTAGCGACGAACCGAAGCAATGAATCAGATCAAGCCGAAAGCCAACCTTTTTTCTGGGCCAGCAAAAATGCCTACGCCAATCTACGCCAGCTCAATGTGTTTCTGGACGACCAAATATTGGCCTTTGGCACCTGCAATCCAATCGTTGCGGACTATGAGCTTTAAACCCACAAAAACTTGAATCTGCGCCTCAGCGTTTTAAGTGGCTGCTATTGCCGCCGCCGTCCCCGTTTCTTGCGCAATGCCAGGGTTATGAGGCGCGAGAAACCGTAAAGGAATATTAGAAATAACGGCCAAAACAAATACGGATCGCGGCTCGGCGGCACCAGCCAACTGAAAAGCAAAAAAACCGCCACAAACCCCAGTATTGAACCGAAGAAAATTGCGAGATCGAGCAATAACCCTGAAAATGAATTGTCTTTCACTATTGCAGCGTAGCGGAACTGAGATCAATTCTGTGTATGCAGAATCGGGGTACTATGAATATATGGGTTGATGCAGATGCGTGTCCTAAGGCGATTAAAGCGGTTATCTGCAAAGCCGCCGAACGCAAGAAAATACCTACGCTCTTTGTAGCCAACCACTTCGTTAGCGTGCCCCCATCTAAAGTCATCAAGAGCTTACAGGTCGCTCAAGGGTTTGATGTCGCAGACAACACCATTGTAGAGCGTATGCAAAAAGATGATCTGGTTATTACCGGCGACATTCCCTTGGCCGCAGAGGTTATTGCAAAGCAAGGGATTGCATTAAATCCGCGCGGTACGCTTTACGACAAGGAGAACATCAAAGACGCCCTGCGGCGGCGCGCCAGTGCCGAACACATACGGGATATCGGACAAGCCAGTGGGGGCCCACCCGCATTGGACAAAAAAGCTGTACAGCATTTTGCCAATGGCCTTGATCGTATCCTCGCAAAAGTACCAACCAACTCTTAATTCAGGCGCCACTGCGCATCGCGTACAACACACGCCCACGGGCGCATAATACGCCCGCGTCGTTGAGGATACTGACCTCAACGGTGCACAACTGCCGTCCACGCTTAATTACCTGTGCCTCAGCATCGACCCAATCACCATGCGCCTGGCGTAGGTAGGTCACGGCCAGATCCGCAGTTCCCGCGGGACTTCCTGTATCGGGTAAATTACTAAAAATAGAAACCACCGCAGCCATATCGATCATGGTGGCGATAACGCCGCCATGCACGCTGCCGCCAATGCCGGTGGGAGTCGAATCGTTGCGCTGTAAACGCAAGCGCCCATAGTCAGCGCGTTGTTCAACAATCTGTAACCCCAGGTAGCGGTGAAACGGATTTTCATTGAACCCTTGAATAAAACCTTCTGGATTCGACTTAGCGTCCAGTCCCAACATTTCATGCTCCCAATACAGTTAAAAATGAACTCTCTGAACAAAATATGCACTGAGCCATGGCATTCAAACCGCGCCATCGCTAGAATGCGCCCTCGCGTGGGCTGGGTGGCAGAGTGGCTATGCAGCGGACTGCAACTCCGTTAACGCCGGTTCGATTCCGGCCTCAGCCTCCACATCGCCTGTTTAGGGTAGTTCCCAGTTGCACCGAATCCGCCTTTAAGCTAGCTGCCCTCTTTCGAGTTTTTAGTTGAGTTAGCTGTTGCAAGGCCCTGCTTCAGAGTCGGCCATGCGGCCTGTAAATATACCGACATAGACCAAAGGGTCATTAGTGCAGCGACGTACAACAAGGTATATCCCGCAAAGATAAGACCGGAGTCGGAATTCGGCGGTAATGCCAGAAGCACTGCGATAGCTATCATTTGCAGGGAAGTTTTAATTTTACCGAGGTAGCTAACAGCCACGGTAACCGAGGTGTTCATTTCGGCCATCCATTCCCGCAGCGCGCTGATCATTATTTCGCGTCCAATGATGATAAGCCCCGGTAACGTAAGCCAAACGGTTGAATGCTGAGCTAATAGCAAAGTTAACGCAGACACCACGATGAGCTTGTCCGCCACCGGATCTAGAAATGCGCCGAATGGTGTTGTTTGATTTAAACGCCGGGCCAAATAGCCATCAAGCCAGTCAGTTGCTGCAGCCAAGGCAAATAGAGTCGCTGCGATTAAGTAGGTGCCATCCCCAGGCCATAGGTAAATCACAACAAAGACCGGCACCAATAGAATGCGCGCCAAAGTAATAATGTTCGGGAGGTTCACTCGATTACTGTCTCAGTGGAAGTGTTTGTGAATTTCTACAGCAATTGTACTGCTGATGCCTTTGACTTTGCAGAGTTCTTCAATGCTTGCGCCTTTAATAGCGCCAATACTGCCAAAGTGCAGTAGCAGTTGGCGACGTTTTTTTGCACCGACTCCTACCACTCCTTCCAATTGGGACTGATTTCGTGCTTTCGCACGCCGCTGTCGATGACCAGTAATTGCAAAACGATGCGCCTCATCACGGATATGCTGCAGGAGGTGAGCTGCAGGCGAGTGCCCGTCTATATTTACCCCGGTAGTACCCAAAAAATAGCGCTCTAAGCCTGCTTTGCGGTCTGGACCTTTAGCAATACCAAGGATGTTTATTTCTTGATCAAGGTCCAACTGCGCCATGACCTGCAATGCTCGCGTCACTTGACCCATTCCTCCGTCGATAACTAACAAGTCCGGTAGTTGAGCATCGCTATTTTTCAAGCGCTGATAACGGCGGGTCAAAGCCTGTTCCATCGCGGCGTAATCATCTCCTCCGACAATACCTTCGATATTGAAGCGACGATAATCGGAGCTTAAGGGCCCGTTTTCATCAAACACCACGCATGACGCAACAGTGGCCTCTCCCATCGTATGACTGATGTCAAAACACTCTAGCCGCCGGGGACTTTGCGGCAACGATAAGACGCTCTGTAGATCGCCGAAGCGCGCTTTCATTTGGCTTCGCTCAGCAACCCTTGCTTGCAGGTTTACCGTAGCGTTCTCAGCCGCCAGAGCCAGCCATCGGGCACGTTGTCCACGGAAGGCTTTAGCAAGGTGAATCTTCCGCTCCGCACGTTGCTCAAGGGCTTGGTGCAATACTTCAAATTCGTTGTCGTAGTCGGACACAAGTATAGTTTGGGGAAGTTCATACTGCTCTCCCCCCAAATAGTATTGGGAAAGAAATGCCTGCAGCAGAGCAGCAGCATCCAGACCAAGTTCGTTATTTATATGATGACTCTTCTGCCCGAGTAACTGACCGTTGCGAACAAATAGGGCTTGAATACAACAACGCCCCGCTTCTTCAGCCAGCGCAAACACATCCACATCGCCCTTAGCCCCATGCACATATTGGCGCTCCTGAATCCTGCGCAGATGGCTAATCTGATCGCGATGGCGCGCAGCCTTCTCGTAATCCATAAGACCCGAGGCCTGCTCCATTTTGTCCTGAAAAACCCTCAACACATTGGCGCTCTTACCCTGCAAGAACAGCGCGGCCAACTCCACATCTTGCTGATAGTCCTCGATTGAAATCTTCCCGACGCAGGGCGCGCTGCAACGTTGAATTTGATATTGCAGGCAGGGTCTCGACCGATTGCGGAAAAAATTGTCGTCGCACTGCCGCACCTGAAACAGCTTGTGCAGCAAATTAAGACTATCTCTTACCGAGGAGGCGGAGGGATAAGGCCCAAAATACTGCCCTGTTTTGCCCTTGTTGCCTCTGTGAAAACGCAGTTGTGGGAATTCCTGATCCGCGGATATATGTATGAACGGATAGGACTTATCGTCTCGGAGAGTTATGTTGTAGGGCGGTCGCTGGGCTTTAATCAGATTTTGCTCTAGCAACAACGCTTCGGTCTCGCTGGAGGTAACCGTGATCTCAATATCTGCAATTTTCGCAACCATGGCCATGGTTTTTGTTTGCAAACCCTTGGCGCGAAAATAGCTAGTAACTCTATTACGGAGGTTCTTCGCTTTACCGACGTAGAGGGCTTTACCTTCGGCGTCATACATGCGGTAAACGCCAGGTTTAGTGGTTAAGTTCTTGAGAAATTCCTCGGAGTCAAATGCCATAATTTTGGAGCCAACGCCTTCCAGCGCAAGATTAACTTAACCAGATCGCGATTGCTCAGTTGCTTGCCTGAATCAGCTGTTAAACGAATTTACTGTGGCTCGTCGAGCTTAATGGCCCCAGTGACTCAATCTGCAAGAAGGGTATTGCTGCTTGGCGAGGTTAAACCGAAAGCTCTGGCAAATGCTCGGCAAAACACCCGCCCTTATTCAGACAAACGCGTCGTTAATCTGAATCACTACTTAGAAATACTGTGTCCTCCTCTGCAACTAACATTACCGAGGCCCTTTTATCCAGGCTCTTTTGCAATACCTAAACAACATGCTCTTATTTCATTAATTTTCTGTTTAGGTTTATCATTAT
>CAJXAC010000108.1 GCA_913050035.1 uncultured Gammaproteobacteria bacterium
TCACGGCGGAAAATCAGGCGGTCTTGCAGTTTGGCGGTGGTTGCCAAGGCTGCTCGGCGGTAGACATTACGCTAAAAAGCAGCGTTGAGGGTACGTTATTGGAACAGGTGCCCGAGCTCACTGGTGTAGTGGACCATACCGACCACTCATTCACTGAAAACGCTTACTACAGTTAGTTACGGGAAACGAACGCCAAGCTGGCTATATAAATCACGCAGCATTGTTTCTGTCTCAGTCCATCCCACACATGCATCGGTTATAGACACACCATAAGCGAGGCCATCGCCGTTACCGATACTCTGATTGCCAGAATTTAGATGGCTCTCAATCATCACTCCGGTGATCGCGTCATTGCCGTCAGCGATTTGCTTCGCCACCGAGTCCAAGACAACGCGCTGGTTGCGGTAATCCTTATTCGAGTTAGCGTGGGAGCAATCCACCATGATCGATGAATTAAGGCCACCAGAACTAAGACGGCGCTCGCATTCGTCGATATTTGCCGGGTCGTAATTTGGACCGTTTGCGCCGCCACGGAGCACAATATGTGCGAACGCATTGCCGCGGGTGTGGACGACGCTGACTTGGCCGTCAGTGCTGATGCCGAGAAATCGATGCGGTTGAGCCACTGACTGCAATGCATTGATCGCAACGTCTAATGACCCATCGGTGCCATTTTTGAAACCTACCGCACAGCTCAGGCCCGAAGCCATTTCGCGGTGGGTTTGGGATTCAGTAGTGCGCGCACCAATAGCGCTCCAGGAAAATAACTCTTGCAGATACTGGGGTGTGATTGGATCCAATGCCTCGGTCGCCAAGGGTAGGCCCAATGCGGAGATATCCAGTAATAATTCCCGGGCGATATGCAGGCCTTCATTGACTTTAAAGCTGTCATCGAGAAAGGGGTCATTAATTAAACCTTTCCAGCCGACGGTGCTGCGTGGCTTTTCGAAATAGCTGCGCATAACGAGAAACATTCGGTCATCCAGCTGCTCGGCAAGTAGCTTCAGGCGCTTTGCATACTCCAAGGCACTGCTCGGGTCATGAATTGAACATGGTCCAACCACAACGAGTAAGCGCTTATCGGTCTTTTCGACGATTTCACGAACGCTGTCCCGATGCTGGGTTACCTGCTCGCGCACCGTCTCCGGTACGGGTAAGCGTCGTTTTAACTGTTCCGGTGTGATTAACACTTCATGCGACTCAACGTTTAAGTTTTCTAACTGCACTGGCATCTCCTCTTGGTCCTGCTCAGCATTGGGTCAACGACATTTGGGGCATAAAAAAACCCCGCTCGACGCCTGCCTTGCGGGGTTCAGCGAAGGCAGGAGGCTGCCTTCATATAATTAGGAAGGTCAGCTAGTCGCTAACAAAAAATCGGTAGCCCTGCCAAGAAACAACGGCGCCAGCACAAAAACTTGCGCGCTCGGAGCCGAAAACTAGGTGGTTTGTATATCTCATGCGGCAGGATAGTAAAGCACTGTAAGTAAAAAGCAATTTACTTACGTAAAAAGCAATTTATTTATGTAAAAAGTAATTTACTCAAGTAAAAAGCAAATTACTTAGTTGACTCAAAGTTCATGCAGTTCCCCGAGCCCGGTAAAGTACAGTGCAATATGGACGGGTTTAGGGTTGTCAGCGTACAGGCGTTCTATCAGCGCCCGGTAACGGCCTAATTGTGGCCGATAGCGATCCTTTTGCTCTTGCAAAAATTGCTCTTGGGCTGTGTTTGCGGGCATGGCGGTTTTATAGTCAACAATCCAACGCTGATTATCGCTTTCGAAATAACGATCGAGCACCGCATTTTGCAATTGGCCGCTGGCGTCCACGCCGCTGATTGCCCACTCGCAGCGAGCCTCTGGATGGTTAGCCAGTACCCATTGCCCGTCGGCATCGGCGAGCATCCTAGAGATATGCTGTTCAGCAGTTGCAATGAGTAGTGCTAATCGATCCGGCTCAATATCTTGCTCTTGGGCCCAGATACCTAAACGATCGGTCAAGGCCCCGGTATCTTGCCGCTGAGTAGTGCCGATCCAAGCCAGTGCTTTGTGCACCAGATGGCCTAAGGCAACCTCGAAACGGCCACCTATCAGATCCTCACCTGTGCTGAGTTTGTCTGCGCTTATGTTCGATTTGCTCTGAGTCGGCTGCTGCCATTGATAATCGGCGGGTAATGCAGTCAATAAGGGTGGGGCCGAATTCTGCGGCGGCGGCGCGCTGACTTGCGACTCTACCGCTGTGGCTCGATGCTTGATCCATTCCGCCATATCCCGAGCTTTGTCGATATCGTCTGTCTGATAGCTCAGCCATAAGCTATTGCGTGCACGAGTGCATGCGACATAAAGCAGACGTTTGCGCTCGTTGGCAGCGCGGATTTTCTCTTCGTAGTGCAGCCAGGCGTGAATTGGGTCCTCTTTCGCGCCAATCAATAGGCTACTGTCACCCCGTTGCCATAACATAAGTGGCGCTTGATCACGCCGAGTGCCGCGCTGCAGGAACGGTACGATGACGTGATCAAACTCTAACCCCTTAGATTTATGAATGGTCATCACTTCGACCTGCTCGGTGCCAGTACGATTAGCAAATAACCGCGCAACGCCGCGCTCTAGGGTGGGCAGGTGGTAGGCATCGCGCCCCAGCTCCTCAACCAGCTCGAACCAGTGCAGAGCATGCTCGCACGCCACCTCGTCATAAGCATTAAGGCCACCCAGGCGTAGCCAAAGCCCCTCGATGATTTCACGTAACGGAAATTCATAGAGATGGCGCTTTGCCCAATCCAGACCATTGGTTAAACGCTCCAGTGCGGGAAGCTGGTGTTTCAGCGTGGGCAGTTCTATGACGAAATTTTCCACATCGTTAAGCAGTTGCAGCTCGCTAAGTCGTAAGCCGACTAGGGGGCTGCGTAAGATGCTGAACCATGCGAGTTTGTTCTCGGGATTTTGCAGAATCCGATGCGCGTTCATAAGATCCTGAATGACCGGAACCTCGGCCAGTAGGTCTATATCCGTTGATCGCCATGGAATATCGGCGGCGCTCAATTCGCTTACTAGTGGCAAAAGGTGGCTGCGCGAACGGCACAGAATGCCAACGCTACCATCACCGATGTTGCGCAGGTGCGCGACGATATCCTGCAGCTCCTGATTGGCATCAACGTAGGCATTGCAGACTACCGGGTCGTATATTGGCCTTGCCGTGCTGGCCGCTTGCGATTGGGCAAAGTTCACGGCGCCGAGACGCGGATTGCCGTTCGGCGGCAGCAGGCCGCGGAACAGGTCATTGCACCAACTCACTAAATCGGGCACCGAGCGAAAATTAGCGACTAGATCAAGGGCCTCAAGCGGCAGGCCGGCTAAGCCTTGTTCCCGACATTTAGCGAACAGTGATACATCAGCATCGCGAAAACGGTAGATAGATTGCATTGGATCGCCAACAGCGAAAAAAGTGTTGTCGTCGTCCGCCTGCCAGCCCTCGGTGAGCAACTCAAAAAAGTGCATCTGGCTGTGCGAGGTATCTTGAAATTCGTCAACGAGCAAATGGCAGATTCTGTAGTCGAAGTGCAGTGCAAGGTCCGTCGGACCGGATTCATCTCGTAGGCCGGCGCTGGCACGCAGTTGTAACTCGGTGAAGTCGATCGCACCCTCGCTAACGAATACGTTGTTCAGTGCGACTGCGCTGAGGGCTAAGCAAATACTCATGGTGGTAAGGGTTTGCGATTGTGCCTCCGTCGCTTGCGCGGGGGGGAGATGTTTGATGTGTCTGAAATGCTCCGCTGCGGATGTTGCTGCGAGCTCCGGCAGCCAAGCTTTAACCTCGTCGCGTAAAGTTTTGTCGGCAAACGCAGGGTGGGCACGACGATCGATGGTTTTACGAAGACTATTCTGCGAGGTCAGTAATAACGGTGCGACTGTACTCAGAGCTAGGTCAAAGTTTTCGGGATCGGTTTCGGCGAATAGGCCTGCATAAATAGACTGAATTTTGTGTTGGTCCCTAGGCGATAAACTTTCCTTCGCTGCCTCCAGCACCTGAGAGCGTAATTCAGCTAAAGCATGCTGCAGTACGCTTTGCATCTCTTCGGACGCTCCGGCGGTTTGCAGTGCCAGTTGGTTGTTTATATCTAGCCACTGATCACGGCGAGCCAGCATATTGTTTAGTAGGGTAATTGCGTTGGCGGCATTGTTATTCAGAAAGGCTAAGAATTCGGCAATCACGGGCGCTGTAGCCGCGCCCTTTGTGAGTTGTTGGAGTAATGCCTCGCTGGCCTGCTGATACAAATGATCGGCCGATTCCAATAATGTTAGGCCCGCAACGCTGCTTTGTTTCGGAATTCGGGTAGCAAGTTCCATCGCAAAGCTGTCAATGGTTTGTACTTTCAGCCGATTAGGATTTAGTCGCAGCCCCCAGCCCGCCGCGGCGTCGCGTTGGCGAACTCTCATAGCGATAGCACTATCGGTTTCTAATGCGCTGAGAATGCGCTGTTTCATCTCAGTGGCGGCTTTGCGTGTAAAGGTAATCG
>CAJXAC010000109.1 GCA_913050035.1 uncultured Gammaproteobacteria bacterium
TATAGCTGCAGGACGGAAAACACATGGCATACGATCTGGTAATACGTGATGTAGAGATTTTAGACGGGACCGGTGCACCGGCATTCCGCGGTGATTTAGCGGTAGCTGATGGCAGAATTGCTGAAGTTGGCGCTGTAACCGGCGGTGTGCATGCCCAGGGTGTAGAAATTGACGGCGGTGGGGCGACCTTGTGCCCAGGTTTAATCGACACTCATGCCCACGATGATGGGGCATTTTTCCGCTATCCTGGAATGGAGTTTAAGCTGGCCCAAGGCGTTACCACGGTAGTCAGCGGCAACTGTGGATTCTCAGCAATACCGGCAGATCCGCAGGCAGATGCAGTAGCAGCAAGTGGCGGTATTCTCGCCGGCGTTGAAGGCCAATTTACTGATCTAGAAGGCTACTTTGGGGCGGTACTTGAGCGCTCTCCCGCGATTAACAACATGATGCTGGTTGGTCATAACACAGTGCGCGCTTTAGTGCTGGGCCAAGAAAAGCGCGCGCCTAAACCCGCGGAGTTGCAACGTATGCGTGAGCATGTCAGCTTGGCGTTGGAACAAGGCGCCTGTGGTTTTTCCTCAGGTTTGATATACCGCCCTGGTCGCTGGAGCGATACCGAAGAAGTCACAGAGTTAGCAAAGATGGCCGCGCCCTTTGATGCGTTGTACACCACGCATATGCGTAACGAGGGTGATCGTCTACTCGAGGCGATCGAGGAAAGTCTAACGATTGGTAAAGACAGCGGCGTGCATCTGCATATTTCTCATCATAAATCCGCGGGCAAGGCCAATTGGGGCAAGGTCAAGGTCTCACTGGCCCGTGTTGACGAGGCCATTGCCGAAGGTCAAAGAGTGACCTTGGACGTCTATCCCTACACTGCGGGAAGTGGTCGGATGATCGAGTATTTCAATTTACAAAACATCGATACCCAATTGGCTTCGGTGGTACGTATAGCCAGTTGCCCTGCATTTCGTGAATACGAAGGCCGCATGTTGGTCGATATTGCTGAGGAAGAAAATACGTCGCTGGAAGAGTTGACCCGCCGCATCCTCACCGCACCCAAGGGCGACCGCACGCTATGCATTCACTTCATCATTGACGAAGCGGATGTAGAAACCAATCTGCGGCATGCCGATATGATGGTTGGTAGCGACGGGATTCCCGACTTGAGAGGGCGCCCACATCCGCGGTTATTCGGCACCTTCCCGCGTGTTTTAGGGCACTATGTGCGTGACCGGAGCTTGCTGCCATTGGCCGAGGCCGTGCGGCGCATGACTTCGTTGTCGGCACGAACCTTCGGGCTGCATGAACGCGGCACCCTGAAGCCGGGCTTCTGGGCGGACCTGATGTTGTTTAGGCCCGAAGTGGTCATTGATCGTGCCACCTATGATGAACCAAAGGTTGAGCCTGTGGGCATCGAACTGGTGGTAGTTAACGGTGCAGTGGCTTACCAGAATGGTGAGCATACCCGGGTCGGCACTGGTCAGATGTTGCGTTACCGGCGCGACAGTTTTCAGAATTAATAGCTAGGAGGCTAACCATGGCGTTTTTGCGCAGAGAATTCAGTGACCACGTACTCACCCTTACGATGTCGAGTCCGGATACCCGAAATGCGTTGACCGGTGCTGAGCAGTTTGACGACTTCGTCCAAACCTGTGCGGAAATAAACGATGACATGTCGATTCGTGCAGTGGTGTTAACGGGCGAGGGTTCGGCTTTCTGTGCGGGTGGTAATGTCAAAGATATGCGCGATCGCGCGGGTATGTTCAGCGGCGACCCCTTTGACCAAGCCAGTGCCTACCGCATGGGGATTCAGCGTATTCCGCGGGCGATCCAAAGTTTAAATGTGCCGATTATTGCCGCGGTTAATGGCCCAGCAGTTGGCGCTGGATGTGACCTGGCAACCATGTGCGATATACGTGTTGCCAGCACTAAGGCCATGTTCGCGGAGAGCTTTGTGCAACTTGGGCTTATTCCAGGCGACGGCGGTGCATGGTTTTTGCCTCGTGTGGTCGGTTTTTCTAATGCGAGTTTGATGGCGCTTACAGGTGATCCGGTGAAAGCTGATGAGGCCCTGCGTATTGGTCTGGTATCTAAAGTTGTCGAGGCTGAGGAGTTAGCCACCACTGCTCAAGCTATCGCTGCACGGATCGCTGCGAATCCGCCCCACGCTGTGCGGCTGACCAAGCAGTTGTTGCGAGGCAGTGAGCGCAATAGCCTAGACGAAATGCTCGACAAGTCAGCGGCCTTTCAGGCGGTATGTCATGCCGAGCCGGATCACCACGAAGCTATTGCAGCGTTTTTCGACAAACGCTCCGGCGCTTATCGAAAAGATTAGACAATAGAACGAAAATTTTTTAGGGGGTGGATATGCGCAGTTTTTTGATCGTTGCCTTAATTATGGTCACCGCTGGTGCCCAGGCGAAGTCGTTATCGAATACCAAACCTGAGCGGGTCGGGATGTCGAGCGAGCGACTGCAGCGAATGAGTGAAATGAGTCAGCGCTATGTTGACGAGGGTAGAGTGGCAGGGATCGTCAACATAGTTGCGCGCAATGGCAAGGTTGTACATTTCCAGGCGACCGGTAACAAAGGTATAGATGATCCTAGACCGCTGCAAAAAGACGACTTGTTCCGTATTTATTCGATGACCAAACCCATAACTGCTACCGCGCTGATGCAGTTGTATGAGCAAGGTAAATTTCACCTGAGTGATCCTGTGCATAAATTTGTTCCAGAGCTTAAAGACGTTCAGGTGCTTAATGAGGACGGCGAGTTGGTGCCGGTCGAGCGTCCTATGACTATGCAGCAGCTGCTCACTCATACTACGGGCATGTCCTACGGCTTTAACCCGATCAACGATCCGGTCGATAAGCTCTATGTTGACGCGAAGCTTTGGGCAGCGAAAGATCTTGATGACTTTGCAGCCAAGCTGGCAGAACTGCCGCTCAAATTTCAGCCAGGTGCCCAGTGGCACTATTCTGTTGCGGTAGACGTAACCGGTTTGGTTGTCCAGCGTTTAAGCGGTCAACGCTTTGATGAATACCTTGCCGAGCATATTTTTACACCGCTAGGTATGCGCGATACGTTTTTCGCGGTTCCAGAAGCAAAAGCAGAGCGATTTTTGCCAAATCACGCCATGAATCCTCGGACCGGGAAAATGATCACCATTCCCAACGATAACTCTGATGCCATGCGCGATTATTTTGATGTGTCGTTGTTTTCTGGAGGCGGCGGCCTAGTTTCTACTGCAATGGATTACATGCGCTTTGCCGAAGCCATGCGTAACGGTGGTGAGCTAGACGGTGTGCGTATCTTGGGTGCTAAAACCGTCGACTATATGAGTACCAATCATCTTGATGCGAGCATATCTTCTGGCGGCAATGGCGAGACGCCTGCATTAAATGGGGCGTTACGCGGGTTCGGCTTTGGGTTGGGCTTTGGCTTAGTGGTGGATCCAGCTGCTGGTGGTGTGATCGGAAGCGTTGGGGAGTTCAGTTGGGGCGGCGCAGCGGGTACTGTATTCTGGATCGACCCGGTGGAAGAGATCGTTGTGGTGTCGATGATCCAATTGATGGGCTCGCCTTGGCCCTTACGATCGGATCTAAAAGTGGCAACGTATCAGGCGCTAATAGACAGCTATCAATAGCCTCATAACCACTTAACGGCGCGAATTAACTCGCTGTCAAAATCGAAGGCATCATAGAGGCTACGTGCCCGGTGATTGTTACTGAATACGTGCAGGGTCAAAGTGTGTGCGCCGCGAGCACGTACGCATTGCTCGGCGTGAGCGAGTAATTTGCGGCCGATGCCTAGGCCGCGTGCTTGGGCATCGACCACTAGTGCTTCGAGGTGGGCGCTGGGCTCATGATTAAATAGCTCCTCGCCTAGGGAAATCATTGCTAAGCCTAAAGGTTTCTGTGGCTGTCTGGCGTCAACAGCCACTTCAATGAACGCGTTGGGCTTTTCGCCTGCGAGAATCGCGTTTAGTAATTTCAGATCACCCGTCCACAATTGCTCAGGTTGTCGATTACTGGGGATGTCAAAGTCCGCCAGTTGCGGCAACATGTGCCCCAGCGATGATGCGTCCTCGGGTGCAGCATGCCTGAAGGTTATTTCAGCGTTATCGTTCATAATATATGTACTCTTAATGAGAATTAATTTGC
>CAJXAC010000110.1 GCA_913050035.1 uncultured Gammaproteobacteria bacterium
AAGATGCGTTAATCGGCTCTGATGCCGACAAGTAAGCCAGCTTTAGGATACTTGGTTAAGTTTACGTAATCCTAAATAAGCCCCCGCGGCAAATAGCACATGGCTTGGCCAAAATCCGAGGCTAAGTGGAATTTGCGCCTCGCTAATGGCCCAACGGTTGGCGATTAATGCTAGGTAATAGCTGATCACCCAAACCATGGCTGGCAACAATTTCACGAACGGGTTTTGTCTCGGCGGTATGACGGCATTGGTCACGGCAAGCACAGCGGCAATAAGCAAAAATAGCGGCAACGCCAAGCGCCAGTGAAATTCTGCGCGTTGCGCAGGTGCGGCGCCTAAATCTAGAGTTGCTACAGCCTCTAGCGGCAATGATTGGGCCAGCAGGATTGGTTCCAGTGGAATATGCAGCGTCGCGAATTTTGCTGTCTGCAGTTGATGGTGTCCAGGCCGCCCGATGTAGCGTTTGCCATCAAAGAGTGACAGCACCGGTTGTTGTGACGCACTGCGGCTTTTCTCTCCCCGACTGGCCCAGATAGTGGTGTATTCCCCAGAGGGCATACGCCAACTTACGAAAACGTTGTTGATGGTGTTGCCATCGTCCGATGTGCTCTCGGCATAGGTCACCCGTTGACCGTTGTTTTCGCTATGAAATACGCCGGGTCGAAAAACCGCGAAACCGATGTCTTGGCTGCTTTGTTGCAGATGCGCTTCAAGAGTTTGCCTTGCGTACGGGGTCAGCACCAGGGACATGGCGCCGACCGCAATGGCTAAGCCAACGATCAACGGACTTAGCCAGCGCAGCGTCTGTGTCGGTGCCATGCCGGAATTGGCTAGGACAACCATTTCTTGAGTGCTGTAGAGACGGCCCAAACCCAGCAGTAACGAGAAGTACAACGCAAACGGTACGACCATTTGTAGGATCTCGGGTAATCGCAGGGCCACTACAGTGAGTACTGTAGTGCTGGGGATTTGGCCAAGGGCGGCTTTTTCTAAGAAGTGGGTAAAACGTTCGCCCACGGCGATTAATAGAATTACCGTGAGGGTGGTTGCAAAGACGGCGACCACTGAGCGATTAATGTAGTTGGCGGCGATCATTTGGACGTTATCTGAGCATCGCGCCTGGGATTTTGATGACTGACATTGCAGCCCCGAAGCATTGTTGAACGTGCATAATGACAGCTACAGCCTTGCCATGGAAAGCCCAATACTTGTTAGCCCTTAAGCCATGTTAGCGCAAAAACTTATTAGCCAAATCGATGTTCAGGAGCGTGCGGTCAATAGACGCATGTTTGAGGTCGCTGGACTATTTGCGGTGGCTTTTTGCTGCTGGTCTTTGCTGGTAAATGATGAAATTGGCAGCTCTCAGGCATTACTCGCCAGTGACTGGTTTAAAACGACCCGGCCTTGGTTCGAGGCTACAACAGATGTTTTTCTATATGTTTTCTATCTGCTGTTTTTTTCTTTGCTTGTTTTTGGGTTTGTTACGCATCAGGCGCTTCTCAGAGGTTTAGTTTGGCGGTATTTGGCGGCGCAACTTCTGGGTTCGGTGCTTGTTGTTCGGCTTTTGAAAATGCTGTTGGGGCGTGGCCGCCCAAACAGCGATCTGCCAGGCGAGTTCACAGGAGAATGGGGTGTATGGACTTTTGATGCCGGATTCCATGCCATGCCCTCAGGCCACAGTGCCGATGTATTTACCGGTGCGGTGTTGTTGGCCTTGGTTCTTAAAAGTCGTCAGCTGCGGTTTTTGCTCCTTGGGATCGCAATTTTGGCGGGATGTTCCAGAGTTGCGGTAGCCGCCCATTGGCCCTCGGACGTTTTGGTTGGTGGGCTTATCGGTAGCTGTTGTGCCTACGCGTTGATGCGCCTTTATCCGTTGCGCACCTAACAGCGCGCAGCGGTGCGGTTTAACCGTTATGGCTTTTGTTGGCCGCTAGAGCATTTGCACCAGCACGATACCGTTGGCGCTGAACAGCACCTCGTGGGCCGCCAACTTAGATTGGTGCTGTAAGCGGGTAAGTACCACATCGCCAGATTTTGGCGCGCGGCGTTGTACCGGACGCTGAGTATAGGTGACGAAGCTGGGTAGGTGGGCTTTCCACAGAACCAAGGGAGCAGATTTTTCTGCAGCGATAACTGCTGCGTCTTTAATGGGTTGCTGTTGAATCTTTGCCAACAATGGTAATACCGCCCAAGCCAGCAGCAATGCCTGAATAAGACCCGCTGCAACTAACCTTTGCCAAAGTGCTGCGCGATTAAGAAATAGCAGCCCCGCGGTGGCGATGGCCGCTCCGATAGTGAGCAGTCGGTAGGATAAGTCGGCTGAGTCGATTGAGGCCGTAAGCATGGCTTGCTGATGGGCATTGTCCATCTGTGCGGCGGCGGTGTAGAGCAACTCCGGTAACAGCAAAAATATCAGGGGTAGAATTAACGCCGGAATTAGGGCCAATAGTTTAGAACGCAGCTGCTCGAGCTGGGTGCATAAGAGCAACAGCAGGGGGCTAAATCCGTACAGGAGGTAGTGGGGTAGCTGAGTGCCGGAGAACGAAAAAAACACAAATACGAAACCGAAGGTGATCCAGCAATATCGTTCTAAAGGTTCTATCGCGATCAGCGGGCGTTTGCGTAGCAGTTGTATAAACAGACCAGTGAACGGCAGCAGCATGAGCAAGAGCACGGGAATATAGTAAAAAATATTGCCGCCATGGCCCTCGAAGGTGTCCGTGAAGCGGGCTACGTTGTGCTTGAGGATAAAGCCGTCGACAAAGTCCTGACCCTGCTGCAGATAAATGGCAATGTACCATGGTGCTGCGATCAACAGCAGTAAAGCCCAGCCCCAAGGATTTACAAGAGCGTAGATAAATTGCTGGAGGCGGCCATTGAGATGGACACTGGTCGATACAGGTGTGCCTCCTGCCCACTGCCACTGCCGGTGCCTCTGCTGCTGCGCGGGCCGACGCCGAGAAACGCTTCAATCATCTCGTCGAGGCGCTGGCGCGCAGAATGGAAACGGGAAAGCACCTGTCCGACGAGCTTATTCGTTTGGAGCCACAACATGATGAGGCGGAGAATGGCCAATAGTCCATAGGAAGCGCGCTTTGATGTCTTCACGGCAACTTCGCGCGCAAAGACGCGCAGACCTTAGTCAAATTCTTCAGTTGGGTGAGAGCAGAGGTGCGCTCTGGAGCAGGGCGAAATGCCGCCGCGCCAGTCTATAGGTGCAACTATTCCAACTGCTTGCTAGAGGTTGTGTAATGCGCACCGAACTCGATCATCTTCCACCGCAAAAGCAGCGCGAGCTTGAGCGCGTGGTGCAGCTGATCTTCGAAGAATTCGACGACGCCTTCGCGCTGGCCAAGCATGACTGGAAGAAGGCCGGACGGATCCTCAAGGTCATTCTCTACGGCAGCTACGCACGCGGGACCTGGGTCGATGAGCCGCATACCGCCAAGGGCTACCAGTCGGATTATGATCTGCTCATCATCGTCAACGACAAGCGGCTCACCGACAGGGTCAAATACTGGGCCAAGCTCGATGACCGGCTGATGCGCGAGTACGGTGTGACCGGTACGCTCAAGACGCCGGTCAACTTCATCGTCCATACGCTGCAGGAGGTGAACGACGGTCTCGCGCACGGACGCTATTTCTTCATGGATGTCGCGAAGGACGGGGTGGCGCTCTACCAGGCGGACGACACCGAACTGCATAAGCCTAAGCCAAAGACGTCTGAGCAAGCACTCGCGATGGCGCAAGAGTATTTCGATGAGTGGTATCCAAGTGCACTCGTCTATCTCAATGTGTAGAGGTCAAATAATAATTAACGGACTAGATTTTACCCTAATCCCTTAACAAATGGACTTAATTCTTCAATCGTTCCTTAGACGTGAGAGTCTACCACTTCCGCAGAGGGTTTTGGAGTACAAGAGTGTTCTTTACCCAATGAGTCATCATAAATTAATCGCATTAATTTGCAATAATTTTTATTAATCTGTTCGGTTTAAATTCTTAAAAGATTTATTTTTAATTAACTAAGTTTTTCATAATTTAAATGACTAGTTTTTTCTATTGCATATATAAATAATTATCCACATATAACGTTTTAGGTTGTATTGTTAATCAATGCATTCT
>CAJXAC010000111.1 GCA_913050035.1 uncultured Gammaproteobacteria bacterium
CCAGACCCAGCCGCGCCTGCCGCCAGCAGCGCAGCGCAGCCGGTGGCGGTTGATTACTCCGACGAAGGTAGGGTAGAGCGCCGCGTACCGATGACGCGGTTGCGCGCCAGTGTTGCTAAACGTTTGGTGGCCGCGCAGCAGAATGCCGCGATGTTAACGACATTTAACGAAGTGGATATGCAGCCGATTATGACCCTGCGTAAACGCTATCAGGCCGAATTTCAAAAGGCGCACAATGACACTCGATTAGGCTTTATGTCGTTCTTTGTGCGTGCCGCCACTGAGGCGCTAAAACGCTTTCCAGCGGTGAACGCGAGCATTGACGGTGACGACATCGTTTACCATGGCTACTACGATATTGGCGTGGCTGTTTCAACCGAGCGCGGTCTGGTCGTACCCGTTTTGCGCAATACAGATGCTCTGGGCCTGGCCCAGATTGAAGATGAAATTGCGGCCTTTGGTGCTAAAGCCCGGGACGGTAAGCTGGCGCTGGAAGACATGGCGGGTGGTACTTTTACCATTTCCAATGGCGGCATTTTTGGCTCCATGATGTCGACGCCGATTCTTAATCCGCCGCAGACGGGTGTTCTAGGGATGCACAACATTCAAGAGCGCGCAGTAGTGGTAGATGGTGAGATCGTGGTACGTCCGATGATGTATCTGGCATTGTCTTACGATCATCGCTTGATCGATGGGCGTGAGGCGGTACAGTTTTTGGTGGCAATCAAAGGCATGATCGAAGACCCTGCTCGGATCCTATTGGAACTGTAGCGTTTGCCAGTAAAGTAACCGTCTTGGTGACCGGGCGAGGCAGAAATAACAAACGCCTGCCCAATACAATTGGAGCGCCGTCTCCGAACGTTTAAATTGGCATGAACTTCGTGCCCTAAATGGAAACAATCCATGAGCAATGACTACGACGTAATCGTTATCGGTGCTGGCCCAGCGGGCTATCACGCGGCGATTCGCTGTGCGCAACTGGGCTTTAAAACAGCCTGTATTAACAAGATGCGCGATAAGGACAACAAGCCGGTACTGGGTGGTACCTGTTTGAACTGGGGCTGTATTCCGTCGAAGGCGTTATTGGATGCATCGCATAAGTTCCATGAAGCCCAGCATGATTTCGCGGATATGGGCATCAATACGGGCAAGGTCAGCGCTGACGTACCGAAAATGATTGCGCGTAAGCAAGAGGTAGTAGACGGCTTAACTGGAGGGGTGGCAGCACTATTCCAAGGCAATGGCGTCACCTCGCTGGAAGGCAGTGGCCGTTTACATGCCAACTGTCAGGTTGCGTTTACGCCCCATGATGGCCCCGAGCAAATGTTGCAGGCCGCCCATGTGATTTTAGCGCCGGGGTCGGTACCTGTGGACATTCCACCGGCACCACTGGAAGACGGTCTTATTGTTGATTCTACCGGTGCGCTGGAATTTACCGCAGCGCCTGGCCGACTCGGTGTGATTGGTGCCGGGGTAATTGGCCTGGAACTGGGTAGTGTATGGAATCGCCTGGGTTCTGACGTCACTGTACTGGAGGCATTGGACGAGTTCCTGCCTATGGCGGACAGCCGTATCAGTCGCGACGCTCAGCGTATGCTCAAAGGTCAGGGTCTGGACATCCGTTTGGGCGCCCGAGTGACCGCGACCGAAGTGAAAGGACGTGGTAACAAAAAAACTGTAACGGTTACTTATCAAGACAAAGATGGCGAGCAGCAATCAGAATTTGACAAGCTTATTGTTGCCGTTGGGCGCAGGCCCTATACCGAGGGGCTGCTGGCACCTGATTCAGGTGTGAATTTAGATGAGCGCGGGTTCCTGTATGTAAATGATCTTTGCGCCACAGATGCGCCTAACGTTTATGCCGTGGGCGATGTGGTGCGGGGGCCTATGCTTGCCCATAAGGGCATGGAAGAAGGGGTGATGGTGGCAGAGCGTATTGCCGGGCATAAACCCTTGGTGAACTACGATACCGTACCCAGTGTTATCTATACCCATCCGGAAATTGCTTGGGTAGGTAAGACTGAGCAGCAATTAAAAGCTGACGGTGAGAACTATAATGTTGGCAGCTTCCCGTTTGCCGCAAATGGTCGTGCCTTAGCCGCAAATGAAACCGAAGGCATGGTCAAATTGATCGCCGATGCAGACTCTGATCGAATACTTGGTGTCCACGTGCTTGGGCCCCAAGCTTCAGAGATGATTGCTCAAGCTGTAATCAGCATGGAATTCAGTGCTAGTGCAGAAGACCTAGGACTTATTATGTTTGCCCATCCGACCCTGTCTGAGGGTGTGCATGAAGCCGCGCTTGGTGCAGCAGGTCATGCTATTCATATGGTTAACCGCAAAAAGCCGGGCAAAAAATAGTAGTAACAAAGACAATGCGCGTTCGAGCGCAGACACGAGTATCTTATAAACATTTAGGGGAGGAGCGCGCGCAGTGAACTTACACGAATATCAGGCCAAGGGCCTATTTGCCGAATACGGTTTACCCGTATCAGAGGGCCATGCCGTAGATACTGCAGACGAAGCAGTAGCCGCAGCGGAAAAAATCGGTGGTAACCGTTGGGTAGTAAAAGTTCAGGTGCATGCGGGTGGCCGCGGCAAAGCAGGTGGGGTAAAGCTTGCGGACTCCTTGGATGAAGTCAGGGCGTTTGCAGATCAATGGATTGGCAAGAATCTCGTTACTATTCAGACCGACGAGAATGGCCAGCCAGTTAGCAAAATCTATGTTGAAAGCTGCACCGATATCGCTACCGAGTTGTATTTGGGCGCCGTTGTGGACCGTGGCACACGCCGCGTAGTGTTTATGGCCAGCACCGAAGGCGGGGTCGAGATCGAAACCGTTGCAGAAGAGACGCCAGAGAAAATTTTGCGTGCGATTATTGACCCCTATGTGGGCGCTCAGCCGTTTCAGGGCCGACAGTTGGCCTTTGAACTGGGACTGCAAGGCGCACAGATTCGCCAGTTCACCGATCTGTTTATGGGTTTGGCGAAACTGTTTGAAGAGACCGATTGCTCATTGCTCGAAATAAACCCTCTGGTTATTACCGAAGAGGGCAATGTGCACTGTCTGGATGCCAAGATGAACGTCGACGGCAATGCGCTGTATCGTCAGCAAAAGATTGCGGCGATGGATGACCCAAGCCAAGAAGACGAACGCGAGGCACAGGCGGCAGAGTACAATCTCAACTATGTGGCGCTGGACGGCAACATCGGCTGTATGGTTAATGGCGCTGGCTTAGCCATGGGCACCATGGATCTGGTGAAGCTGCATGGCGGCAACCCGGCTAACTTCCTCGACGTGGGCGGCGGCGCGACCAAGGAAGCAGTCTCTGAAGCGTTCAAGATTATTTTATCCGACAGTGCGGTCAAAGCTGTGCTGATCAATATCTTCGGCGGCATCGTCAGCTGTGCAACCATTGCAGAAGGCATTATCGGCGCGGTCAAAGAAGTGGGTGTCGAGGTGCCTGTAGTGGTGCGTTTTGAAGGTAACAATTCCGAGTTAGGGCGTCAGACTTTGGCGGACAGTGGACTCAACATCATTCCCGGAGAATCACTAGTAGACGCGGTCGAAAAAGCCGTGGCTGCAGCAGGAGGGCAGTCATGAGCATATTGATCGATAAAGACACTAAAGTAATTTGCCAAGGTTTCACCGGCTCTCAGGGCACGCTGCACAGCGAACAAGCTCTAGCCTATGGCACCCAATTGATGGGTGGCGTAACCCCGGGTAAAGGCGGCGGTACCCATTTAGGCTTGCCGATATTCGACACCGTTGCTGAGGCGGTGGCCGCTACTGGCGCTACAGCATCCGTAATCTACGTACCCGCAGGCTTCTGCAAAGACTCAATCTTAGAAGCGCTGGATGCGGGCATAGAACTTATTGTGTGTATTACCGAAGGCATACCCACATTGGATATGCTAGCGGTTAAAGCGCGTCTAGAGCTCACTAATGCCCGTATGATTGGGCCAAACTGCCCAGGCGTTATTACCCCGGGAGCCTGTAAGATTGGCATTATGCCCGGCGATATCCATTTGCCCGGTAAGGTCGGTATCGTCAGTCGATCCGGCACCCTCACTTACGAAGCGGTTAAGCAGACGACAGATCGTGGGTTTGGCCA
>CAJXAC010000112.1 GCA_913050035.1 uncultured Gammaproteobacteria bacterium
CATTGGTCGCCTATTCCGTCGACTCTTTGCCACTGGCGATCGGATTTTTCATCGTGCCCGCCTTTACAGCGAATTTTTTCCTAGGGCCCTCACTGGCACTGATCCAAACCCTCGCACCATTGCGGATGCGAGCCACTGCGGCGGCTATCAAGATGTTCTGCCTTAATCTTGTGGGCATGAGTTTGGGGCCGCTGTTTGTCGGCTTAATTAGTGACGCCTTGATGCCAACCTACGGTGTTCAATCATTGCCCATAGCTTTGGGCGCTCTAAGTATCTTTGGCGTATGGCCAGCCCTACATTTCTGGCTCTGTGGCCGAGCGCTCCAGCGCGCAGCGGCACAAGAAAACTAAGCATATTCGGCGACAAAGCGATTATCGATCCGTTGCAGCCATACGCTTACTGGTGCCTGCAATAAATCCACTAATAAAGGCATATCCAATATGTCGAGCACATCGCTCTGCTGCTCTGGGGTAAATGAATGAAAGGCGCGCTGGGCACGCTGACCTAGCCACACGGCGTATAAATCAGTTTTGTGCTCATAGTCATCGCCTTCATAACGCACCGTTTTGGCGGCCCACATCGGCTGGTCATGCTCAGAGTCAAGCACTGCGCCCCGCGCAGGTGACTGCGCGCTCATGACCTGATCAAAGACCAAGGACCCCAAGACAAATTTTTGGCCGAACTGCAATGCGATAAACCTGAGCAGATCAAGAGCTGTGGCCGGCACTTCGTCATTGGGCAGATAGGCAATCGGAACATCGAAAAACTCCGGCGACTGTACTTCTGGCGTCAGCATTTGTTCAACCCAGCGCAGCGTCCGAGGGCCGTGATTTTGCATCATCCGCAAACCTGCCGGATCACGCCCTAGGTGTGCGTGCAGAGCTCCCATAATGGCGTAGTCTGCGGCACTGGGGTGCCCACCCAGAAAATACGGGTGTTGAACCAAGTGTGCTTCAAAAAGCTCGAGTAACTGGCGGTAGGTCTCATCAAGTTCGGCGCGCATTTCCGGGGTGGATTCCGGCAGACCATAGCTCATCATTCGATCAGCAATTAAATTACCGTACTTGAGCAATTCTTCATCGCTGCCCTGAGGCTTGAACGAACGACCAAAATCGCTTTTTACAAAAGTGTAGTTCTCGGCAAATAACCACCTATGCAGCCAGGCTAAGCGCACTAAGCCCTCACTGGCTAGCAGTTCCATCAAATGCGTAAAGATGCGCTGCTTGGGTGTTTGTGGGATCGCCGGTAAATCGGCAAAGCGCGTTTCCAGATAATCCTGGATAGCCACCGTATCCTGCACGACGGTACCTTCTGGGGTGAGCAATTGCGGGATTCGGTGGCTTCCGGAAGCCGGTCGGACCTTACTGCGAAACAGCGGATCACTGGGCAGCCGTTCTACAAAGGGGATGCCTTTCTTACGCAGATAGCTCCGGCTCTTCGCCGTGTAATAGGACGCATAAGAACCATAAAGAATGTAGTGATCTGCCAACACAACCCCCTATCACCGATCAGCTTTTCTAATGAACAACATTAAACAACATTGCATTGAAACTGTCATTGCAGGCCTATCGTCATCCCTAAGTGGTGCTAAGCTCTGCCTAGTACCGACTCTGGAGACTCAATTTGACACGCACACGCTGGATCCTCCTCGCAATCACCGGCTTATTAGTACTGCTGGTTTCAATGCTATTCCGCGGTGACCTGCCAGCCGCCGAAGTCGACGCCAAATACAGTAACGACGCCTCGCGATTTCTATCCATGGCAAATGGCGCACGCGTTCATTACCGGGACGAGGGTAATGCCGACGGCACTGCTGTAGTGCTGATTCACGGCGCCATGGCCTCGTTACATACCTGGGAACCCTGGGTCGCCATTCTGGGTCAAAAATATCGCGTTATCACTCTAGACCTACCCGCTCATGGGCTAACCGGCCAAGTTCCCGAAGGCGCCTATGGCGCTGACGCCTTTACCGAAACCATTCACGCAGTGGTCAACGAATTAGGGGTCGAGCGCTTTGTCCTCGGCGGCAACTCCATGGGCGGAGGCGCAACTTGGCGCTACGCCCTGGCTCATCCGGAGCGCATTCAAGCGATGATTCTGGTGTGCTCAGTCGCCCCGGGCAGTTGGCGTCAATCCACGACAGAAGAAACGGCTACCGACGAGTCAGAGCGCTCTACGCCCATAGCATTTTCGCTCTTGCGCCAAGGCTGGTTCCGCGCGATTGCCCGTTACCTAGATCCGGCACCACTGGTCGAACAGGGCTTGTTGTCTGCGTATAACAACAGTCCTGTAGTGAATCAGGCACTCATTGACCGCTATTACGAACTAAGCCTACGAGCAGGCACCCGCGCGGCAATTCTCAATCGCTCAAATAGTTACAGCCGCGATCCTGCGTTGGAAGACTTGAGCGTATTGGACCAACCCACACTCGTGATGTGGGGCGCACAAGACAGCCTTATTCCGGTGAGCGTGGCCGATCAATTTGCCAAGCGTCTACCGAATACCCAAGTTGTCGTCTATGAGGATCTCGGGCATATCCCTATGGAAGAAGACCCCCAGCGCAGCGCAGCTGCTGTGCTTAATTTTTTAACGCAACTTCCCGCCGGCGATAATTGAATAGCCGCTATGTCAGACAATAGTAAATGGGCACTGGCGTTGGGTTACGCGGGGGTACTGCCAGTAGCCGGACTGCTGGTTTTGGCCTGGAGCGGCGCCTGGCAGCATCAGGCAGTCAATTCAGCAATAATTTATGCCGCACTCATCCTGAGTTTTCTCGGCGGCATTCATTGGGGATTCGCCACATCAGGCTTTGCATCAAAAAAACATTTCTTGATCAGCGTTGTTCCAAGTCTGTGGACTTGGATGGTTTTTGCCGTTCCAGATTTTTTTACCTTGCTGGGCATCATTTTTGGTTTGATAACATTTTTGGTTTACGAGCAAAGGTGCGATTTAATCGAAAAGTATCCTGAGTGGTATCTACCCCTGCGGAAACACCTAACTTTCGGTTTGAGTATTAGCTTGGCAGGGCTGCTACCGATTGCGCTCTAATAGTTGACGACCTTTCTAAATCTCGCATATCACTAAACACAATACTGCGACCGCAAAATCGGCGTTTTGCCGGAAAAACGGCAAGTAATTGCCGCTTTGCTTTCCTATTTTCAATAAGGCGCCAATACGTTCAACGCTCCAGCTATTCGCCCCTTGGGCATGGATTTTGCAGTTTTCAGAGAGACTATTAAAAGCTGTCAAAATTTTTACATCAGGGGAGCCATTCGGTGTTCTAAGCTCCCGATAAAACGACTTTAAATTGGAGGCTGAGTTTTGAGCCTAACGACTAATATTCCAAACGCCAGCTTGATCGCGCAGAGTAGCGCGGTTAGTGCCGAAAAAACTGTCGAAATTGCGATGGAGCGACTGGGAACAGGTTTGAGAATAAATCGAGCTGGCGACGATTCTGCAGGCCTGGCAATTGCGCAGCGCCACAACGCTAATATTCTCGGGTTGGCCGGTGCAGTACGGAACAGTGCGAATACCCAAAGCATGCTTTCAGTCGCTGATAATGCCATGTCAGGCATTGGCGATAAGCTTATTAGAGTAAACGAGCTAGCAACGTCGGCCTATAACCCTACGATTAAGAGTAGTGAGCTCAAGATGATTCAAAAGGAAATTGATCATCTCATCGCCGAAATAGACAGAAACTCGAATCATACTCACTTCAACCACACCGCTCTTTTAGACGGAACTCTCAAGAATTCATCCTCTCTAGTAGGCGGGCGAGCAGGTGACGGCATTTCTTTCTCTATTGCTGAGGCGTCTTCTTCATCGCTCGGAGCTTACGTATTTTACGCCGATGGTGTCGCTGCTGCGGCAGCGGCGCCAAGCGCCCCAGCTAATTCGGTTACGACGGCTGAAGACATTGTTGTCA
>CAJXAC010000113.1 GCA_913050035.1 uncultured Gammaproteobacteria bacterium
ATCCGTCCCAGCATGGCATCAGTAGGAATGCCAGATTCGTTGCGAAGGTTGATCACACTCGGGATGCGCACCTATTGGGCGGTGCGCGAGTAATTCAGCAAGGCTAAGAGTTTACCGTGTGCGGTTTGGGCGACGCGCTAATTGCCGCCAGTTACTGCTGTTTTGACATTACCGGGTGTTGCTGTGGTATTCGTCATTGGGGACCATTGCGGTACCGCTGGCGACGCGATTGGTCATATTAAAGAACGCGGCAACGTTGATGATGTCCCAGATGTCGCGGTCGCTAAAACCCACATCGCGTAACGTTTGGCGATCATGCTCTTCGACGGTATAGCTGGCGCTCGTGAGCAGCGCTGTAAAGTCGAGCATCGTGCGCTGGCGCGGCTCAAGTTCTGCAGTGCGATAATTCATAACCAACTGCTCGCCCAGTATTGGATTACCAGACAATTCCCGCACCGCAGCACCATGGGCCGTTAAGCAATAGAAACAACGGTTTATTGACGACACCACAACCGCGATCATCTCTCGTTCCAGCTTACTCAAACCGCTGTCAGCTAACATGAGTTCGTTATATAAGCCGGTGAAGGCATTGAGTTTGGCGATATCAAAGGCATGGGCTTGCAGCACATTGGGCACCATTCCAAGCTTTTCCTGACAGATTCTGAAGTATTTCTCAGTGCTCTCGGGAAGCGGATCAACGGCTGGCAGATCTAGTGCGGTAGGAGTTTTCATAGTATTTCCTCTGATCGATGGGTGAAGTCAGGCGTTGTTGACGCCGGCAAGTTCGACCAGCAATTCGCGGGTGTTTTGCCATTCGTCACGTTGTAGACAGTACTCTGAGGGTGCGAAGTCGGTCACTCCGGCCTCGGCGAGGGCGGCAACTTGGTCAGCGACTGCAGCACGGCTTCCCACCACGGCTACGTCTGCAGGTCCATTCGCGCCCTCGCGTTCGAACATAGCTTTGTAGGAGGGCAAGCGACCATACATGCTCAGGCCCTTGCCTATGGAATCACGCACGTTTTGCGGCTGTTCAGTGACGCATATAGGCAAGGTTGCCACGACTCGCGGTGTCGGACGTTGGTGTGCCGCAGCCGCTTCATTGAGCCGCGGCACAATGTGCTCGCGAATTGTCTTGGGGCCAACCCAAGCCAAAGTGGTGCCGTCAGCCCATTGTCCAGTCACTGCCAAGGCCTGCGGCCCCAGGGCAGCTACCAGTACCGGAATCTGTTGTCGTGGTTTTTGAAACAACTGCCCCGAGCAGCTTAGTGTCTCGCCGTTAAACTCTACGCTGCCCTCGCGTAATAACGGCATCAACACATTCAGGTATTCGCGCAGGTGGCGAATGGGCTTGTCGAAGCCAATACCCAATTGCGCCAGCATTGGCGCATGAGAGAGACCGATGCCCAGTGTAAGTCGTTCACCAACAGCATCGGCTACAGTGAGGCTCTGACCGGCCAGCGTCAGCGGGTGACGCGGAAAAGTTGGCACAATTGCTGTGCCGAGTTCAATCGAAGTAACTGTTTGGCCGACCAAGGCTATAGTAGTAAGCGCATCAAGCCCACCTGTTGGATGTTCGGCAAGCCAATAATGGGCGAAACCCTGAGCCTCAGCCGCAGCAGCATGATCAGTTATCGCCTGCACTGACGCTTTTTGCACCATGCCGGAACCATTAATGCCTATCTTCATAACTTATTGCTCTGTGTGAATGGATTTTTGGGTGTTAGAAATCCACCTATTGGCCAATGGTTTGGTAGGCTTTATTCATAATCACTAGGCATGGACTGCATTGCCAGCTCGCTGTCGATATAGGTTGCGGTATGCTCGAGATCAGAGACGCCCAAGCCAACCTCCTCCATAGTCAGCACCCTCAGCGACAGTATCGCTGTCCTTTGCGACTATGTCACGCTGGGGTACTGGGACCTGAATAATGGCAGATTGGGCCCGGCAAAAGCGCGATTTGCCAACTCTACTTGGCTCTATTGTCCTAATCAGATGGGGAAGGCGTTATGGCTGCTCAACATAGCCATCCTGATCGCAGTTTAAGCAGCGTACGTCCTCCACTTCCTCACTTTTCGCTAGCGCAGCAACCCAGTCGCGGATGCTGGTGCCGTCGGCGGCAAAAGTATAAAACTCAGGTCGGGCAAGCACGGTATGGGATTCGCCGCCGGTAATGAAACTGCGAAAATTGTCTGCCTGGGCTCGAATATCCGCGTGATTGGCGGTTAGCGCATCTAATAAATCGATGTCTTGCTGGCCGGATAAGGCAAGGAAGCTTTTTTGCACGCTGTCTTGAGCGGCATCGTATTCTGCAAATTGTATATTGGGATGGCGCTGCGCCGCGGCGATGTACAGAGATTCGTAATTCATTGTGTCGCTATCCAATCCATCGAACCCAGCCTCATTGGTGATAAAGCGAAAGGTGCCCCAGGCTTCGTGGGGTCGTGCATCGCTATTCATACGGCGGTAGCCGCCAGCACCGTCGCCGAGCTGGGTTACCGTTGCGTCAGTGTAGTGATCAGCGATTAGCGAAGCATAGAATGGTGAGGGTATGGCGCCTGCTGAGGAGCCGGTCACGAAAATTGTCTCGGGTTCGGTGACATTTGCGTATGTCCAATCGAGCACAGTTTGCATATTAGCGCGCCCCCGGTGGTAGATAGTCAGCGGTGGCTGATCGGGTTCTAGTCCTGGATATTCGGTATCGCTGGAGCCGATATGTACATCGCCGCTGCAGTATGGCGCGAACACCACAGTGTGGTCTTTGAACGGATTGCTTGGATTGTCCAGATTGAATATGCCAGTTTGGTAACCGCGTAATTGTTCCAGATTGATATTGTAGGTCGGCCTCATAGCTGGGTCGCAGTTGCCACGAAACCAACAGGCACCGCCGCCTTGTAGATAGACAAGTAATTTCTTCGGATCGCCCTCGCGGGTCAAGAATTTATAGGCGCTACCGTCCGAGCAGAGGGATTCGCCGCCGGGTAGGACTTCCTGCCAGATTCGAGAGATGTTTTTATTCGGTGCCGATTCGTTCATTGCGACAGCCCCGGCTGAGCTGCTTGATTTGGGCAGGCTGCCACAACCTCCGCAAGTAAGTAACGCTATTGCGAAACCGACTATAGTTTTCCATTTGCGCATAATTTCTCCCCAAAAAGAACTTTCCACTCTAGGACAATACCAGTCCAAATTGACTCTCTGCCAGTATTCCCTGTGGCGATACTACGGCGACATACACGTGGATGGCCGGTTTTGACATCACGGGACAGTAATCACATGCTCTCCTGTGATTTAGGAGGTGGGCTATGAGTCTCAGCATCGATGAAATTCGTGCTATCCGCATGGCGTGTGAACGTTTGTCCGTCGCGTATGCCGTATACATAGATACGCGGCGCTATGCCGAGTTCGCGGCGTTGTTTGGTGAAACC
>CAJXAC010000114.1 GCA_913050035.1 uncultured Gammaproteobacteria bacterium
ACAGCACCAAACAATTGCAGACGATTTTTTACGACAAATTAAATTTGCCGGTGTTGAAGAAAACGCCTGGTGGTAAACCGTCCACAGCAGAGCCTGTATTAGTTGATCTCGCCCAAGACTACGAATTACCCGCGACTATTCTCCAGTATCGAAGCTTGGCGAAGCTCAAATCCACCTATGCGGACAAGCTACCACTGGACATCAATTCTACTTCGGGTCGTATCCACACGTCCTATCATCAAGCGGTTGCTGCTACCGGCCGCCTCTCGTCTTCGGATCCAAATTTACAAAATATCCCAATTCGTAATGCTGAAGGACGACGCATACGCCAAGCTTTTGTTGCCTCGGCCGGTAAGGTCATTATGGCGTCGGATTATTCGCAGATTGAGCTGCGTATCATGGCCCATTTGTCTGGCGATACTGGACTACATGCGGCGTTTGCTGAAGAGCAGGATATTCACCGCGCTACCGCGGCTGAGGTCTTTGGCCGCACGTTAGACACGGTTTCTGAGGAGGAGCGCCGCAGTGCTAAAGCCATTAATTTTGGTTTGATCTACGGCATGTCTGCGTTTGGCCTAGGGCGTCAGTTGAACATTTCCAGAACCCTGGCCCAAGACTACATAGACCGATACTTTGCCCGCTATCCGAGCGTTTTACGCTATATGGATGAGACGCGTAGCGAAGCAGCCGAACGCGGATATGTGGAAACCGTATTTGGGCGGCGCTTGTATCTGCCGGAAATAAATTCCCGGCAAGTGATGCGGCGCCAAGCGGCCGAACGTACTGCGATCAACGCACCTATGCAGGGCACTGCAGCAGATATCATCAAGCGTGCGATGATTGCGGTGCAGAACTGGTTAGCTGAGAGTCCGTTGGATGCGCAAATGATTATGCAAGTGCATGACGAATTGGTATTTGAAGTCAGCGCAAGCGACGTTGCCGAGTTGCAACAGCAGGTCGAAACATTGATGTGTGGCGCGGCTGAATTAGCGGTGCCTTTAACCGTCGAGACCGGCATAGGAGCAAACTGGGACGAAGCCCATTAGCGGTTAAGCCACCAGGACAAGTATTTGCCGCGCTGGGCGGGTTATTCCTTTGAGTCCTCTGCGGAAAGCAGAGGCGTCGCCAACCACGGCAAAAGAATGCTCATCAACTGCTCTTTACCGTTGCCCTTTGCCGCTGAAAAACATTGCATTGAGACGGTTGGATAGTCTGCATACTGGCGCTGCAGTTGAGCTAGCGCTTTGTGCTGAGCGTTGCGCCCAAGTTTGTCGGCTTTGTTCAATAAAATGTGTATCGGCAGTTCGGAATCGCGACTCCAAGTCAGCATATCCTGATCAAACGGTTGGTTCGGGTGACGAATGTCCATGACCAGCACTAACCCAACCAAGCTGTCGCGGTAAGATAGGTAATGGTTGACGGCTTTTTGCCACTGTTGCTGCGCGTTTAATGTGGCTTTTGCGTAGCCGTATCCTGGAAGATCTACCAAGCGCCCGCCCTGGCGCACTGAGAAAAAGTTCAGTAATTGTGTGCGTCCCGGGGTTTTACTGACCTTGGCGGTACGCCGGTTGCCCGTGAGCTGGTTCAATACCGAGGATTTTCCAGCATTTGAGCGTCCGGCGAACGCGACTTCCGGCATGTCAGCTGGAGGGCAGCGTCGAAGATCTGGTGCACTAGTTAAAAAGGTCGCATCGAGGCGTTCGGGTAACAACACTTGCTTGTCTTGATATATAATCGCGCCGCGCCGGCATTGCTCGGCGCAGTGCTAAGAGCAGAGCTAGGCTCAGGTTTAGGTGTTAGACAGTTTAGCATCAACCTGCCTCTCCGGCAGTTCGGGTTAGCTTTAGTCGAATGACCCCAAAATACGGAATAGATTAAATGGAAGTTTTTGTGCGCATTACAAAATGGATCATGGTTGCTGCTGCAACCCTAACGGCAGTCGCCTCTCACGCAGCAGGCAACGTAGAAGCTGGTGCGGCCCAAGCGGTAACCTGTGCTGCATGTCATGGGCAGGACGGCGCTACGGCGATAGATCCTTCCTATCCAAACCTCGCTGGACAGAGTGCGAAGTACCTTAACCGGCAATTGCAGATGTTTCAGTCCGGTGAGCGCGATGTGCCACTGATGACGGCACAATTGATTGGCAAATCTGCCCAGGATCTAGAGGACCTCGCTGCCTACTATGCCAGCTTGCCAGGCAAGATCGGTGAAGCCGTTGGCAGTGACGAGGATATTAAAACTGCACGTATGATTTACAAGGGCGGTATTGCCGACCGCGGTGTCGCAGCCTGTGCCGCTTGTCATGGTCCTGGGGGCTTGGGTAATGATCAAGCCGGATTTCCATTGCTTGGTGGCCAGTCAGTAGCCTATACAGTCGCTCAGCTAACTGCATATCGCGAGGGCCTGCGGGCCTCAGATGAAGAATATGGGGCAATGATGCGTAATGTCGCGTCAGGGCTCACCGATGGGCAGATCAAGGTTTTGGCCGACTATATCCACGGTTTAACACCCTAACCCGAATCCGAGACTTTGAGAGAGAGAAATGATTCGTTTTGGCATAAAGACCCTGCTCCTTATCGGCAGCAGCATTTGGGCGCTCGCGTTGCATGCGGAAACTTATAGTCAGGCAGAAGATGCGGGCGAGCAATTTATCGCGGGACAGCATTACGCGGTATTAGAGACGCCTGTGGCCACAGCGGCTCCTGAGTCAGTAGTTGAAGTGGTCGAAGTGTTTTCATACATGTGCATCCATTGTTACACCTTCGATCCAATGCTATCGAACTGGCATAAGGCCCAAAGTGACACGGTAGATTTCGTGCGTCTGCCGGCAGTCTTTAATCCAGCTTGGCAATTGCTGGCCCAAGCGTATTACACCGCTCAGTCCTTAGGCTTAGAGGAAGAAATGCACGAGCCACTGTTTAAGGCGGTGCATGTGGAACGCGTTGACCTTCGCGATGAAGATGCCATGGCGCAACTATTTCAGCGTCATGGAGGCGTGGATGCGGATACTTTTGATAAAGTGTTTCAAGCCTTCTCGGTGAAAAGTCGGGTAATGCAATCCCGAGGTAAAAGTCGTAGCTACGGAATCACGGGCGTGCCGACCATGATCGTCAATGGTAAGTATCGAGTTGACGGAGAATCAGCGGGCGGTAATGCGGCGATGTTGAGGGTGGTGGACTTTTTAGTAGCTAAGGAACAGGCGGCGATCGCTGACTAAAGCGTCAGAGTATTCCGCGCATCTGCTGTTGGACAGAGCGGCATAATAATTAGCACCTAGCACCTAGCACCTAGCACCTAGCACCTAGCACCTAGCACCTAGCAC
>CAJXAC010000115.1 GCA_913050035.1 uncultured Gammaproteobacteria bacterium
CAGCTTTAGTGTTTAGTGGACTAAGGGTACTACTAAGGACTAATTCAGTGCAGAACACAGAACAACGGGCGATCCTGAGAAAATTGCAACCATAATTGCATTTCTCTGACTTCAGCTTCTCTGTGATGTTTGGGCGTGGTGATTGACTCTTTCAGCTCCGATTACATTAACGGTTACATATAGCTGCACTTCTTCAGACGGGAACAGTTGATAGTAATTCATGTCACCGAATCCATCGTCATTATTGCAGTGCTAATTGCAGAGCGTGCTTAATAAAGTAATCAACATCCATCAGGATTATCGCACACCTCAACTTCTCCTTTAGCTATTCCTTTTGATTGTATCAGTTCATGGATCTCGTCGGAAGATAATTGATTCAATGCATGACGTTCCAACTCCTCTCCGGTGTTATCGTCAAACAATACAAAGTCAGGGTTATGTCCCTTGATGAAATTTACCTCGAGAGATGGGTAAATGTCCGCACCGCCCTCAGCCAATACACATAGCTTGAGCGAACTGCCCACAGACCGTCGCTCGCATTTGGCGAATCGCGATGCCAACTCGACGAGATAACTTTCCAAACGCTCGCCGCCATGGTTGCGGCTTGCAACCACGCGAACCGCTTTTGAATCCTCGTCATAGGACTTTCCAGGCAGCAAATGTTTGTCGCCATTGATTTCAACGTACGAGCGCAGACTCAGATCGCTTTGATTCACGTCGCCCACATAAACTTTTTTCTGCACCGGCACACCGACGACGCCAAATACGGCGTCATGGCCATCGATCAAAGCGATGTTCACGGTAAATTCGCCATTGCGATTAACGAATTCCTTGGTGCCATCCAGTGGGTCCACGAGCCAATAACGCTTCCACTGCGATCGCTGGGCAAAAGAGGGCGGCGCCGATTCTTCAGAAATAATCGGTATCTCCGGGGTGAGAGATTGCAGGCCCGCTAAAATGACCTGATGTGCCGCCAGATCCGCTTGCGTCAACGGTGATTCATCACTCTTGGTCTGAATCTCGAAATCCGTCTCATACACCTTCAAGATCTCTGCGCCAGCTTCCTCAACGATCTGCGTAATGCGCTTAACCCACGGTTGGGGGATTGCCTTGGCCATATTCATTCCTCGAAGTCTTCTTAGTAATCAAACGTTACTTGGTCGCAGCTGCGGCAGACAAAGCGTCAGCGCGGCAATCGCGCGAGCCTCATAAAACTCTTCGTGATCGAGCAGCTCCTCGATCTTTGCCAGCGGCCAAAGCACCAATTCAGGTGGTTCAGGCTCGTCACCGGGAATGTCATGAACGTACAGATCCTTTGCCATCACGACGTTGATGGTGAACCCCATATGACCTGGCGCAATGCTCAAACGCTTAACAAAACGTACATCTTTTGCGCCAAAACCTGCTTCCTCTGCAAGCTCTCTGACAGCCGCCGCCTCTAGGCTCTCACCCGGATCCGCCGCACCCTTGGGCAGCGTTAACTGAAATTCGTGAAAGCCCGCCGCATACTCCCGTATGAGCAGTAGCTCGTCGTTATCGTTGATGGCCACGACGATCACGCCCGGCCGACCCACCGCGGGCAGCCGCTCATATACCCGCTCGACACCGTTGCTGAACGACAGGTGCAGAGCTTCTATTGTAAAAAATCGGCTTTGCGCAATGGTTTGAATTTTACGAATTAGCGGTAGTGGCATTGGAATTCACACTTCTGCGGATGCTTAGCGGTTAGTATGGGCAGCATACGTGATGCAAATCGGTCTGGTGCCATTGCTAGCCTACAACGAACACATCAAAGGGATGATGCCCATCCATGAATGTCAGTGGAGATCATACCTCAGTGCCTTGGGATGCAATCGATACCGTTCTGTTGGATATGGACGGCACGCTACTCGACCTCAATTACGACAATCAAATTTTTGCGCATCGACTGCCCGCAGCCTTCGCAAAACACCATGAGCTAACCCTTGAGGCGGCGAGCCAACAGTTAGGCGATCATATGGCAAAAGTTAGTGGCACGATGGACTTTTATCGGCTGAATTACTGGCGTGATCTGACCGGGCTCGACATTTTGGCTCTGCACGAGCAGGCCGCCAATTTAATTTGCTTTCTACCCGGAGCGGCGGAGTTTTTGGGGAGGTTATCCGAACATGGCAAGCGCACGCTAATTGTCACCAATGCAGACCGGCAATCCTTTGCGATTAAAGATCGAGTGCTGCGGCTATCACCGCGCGTTAACCAAGTGGTATCCAGTCACGACCTTGGCATGCCCAAAGAAGAAAACGCGTTTTGGGTATGGCTGGCGGGGCAATATGACCTAAACCCATCCACCACTTTGTTGGTTGATGACACTGCGAGAGTCCTCAGGGCTGCCGAGACTTTCGGTATAGCCCATACCCTAGCCGTGGCGCAGCCGGACCAGCAGCGCCCACCAAGGGATATGCCGGGTCGACCTAGCTTCGGCCACTACGATCAATTAATCGCAGAGCTAGCATGACCGCGGTGCGGATAGATCGATGGCTGTGGGCGGCTCGTTTTTTCAAGACCCGTTCCCTTGCTAAATCTGCAGTGGAAGGCGGCAAGGTGCACCTAGACGGCAAACGCGTGAAACCGTCCAAGGAGCTACGCTCCGGGCAAACGCTTCAGATTCGTCGCGGCGACTTGGTGCAGACCGTCGTCATTCAAGAACTTTCCCAGCAACGCGGCCCAGCGACAATAGCGCAGACGCTTTATGCAGAGACGCTTGAGAGCATCGAGCTACGCGAACTGCGAAAAAGCACCCAACGCATGGAGCGAGCTGGCCTGAGAGTTCCCAGCTCCCGGCCGGACAAAAAAGATCGCCGTGCGCTGGCTCAGCTGCGCGATCTGGATCAAGGCTGGAAACAAAACCCGGATATCTAGCGCGAACTGCTAGGAACCTATAAATCTGCTGGAAATCTTTATGGACGTAATTTTCCGTTTCAGTTTTGCTGATTTACCGATTCGCGGTCAGTGGGTTCGACTGCAAGCTTCCCTGCACGCTGCCGGGCAATTCCGTGCATATCCACCACAAGCCAGCAACTTGCTCGGACAGATGCTCGCAAGCGTTGCCATGATAGCTGATAACCTGAAATTTTCCGGCGCCGTGGCTCTGCAGTCTCAGGGCAACGGTGCGTTACGCCGCTCCTTAGCGGAGTGTCGCCGTCACACCGACCTGCGCGGCATCATGCATTTGACCGATGACGCGAGTTTTCCGCCAAGCTACCAAGATATCGGCGCTTGGCTCGGGCAGGGACAACTCGCCATTACGCTACTACCTGATGAAGAAACCGGC
>CAJXAC010000116.1 GCA_913050035.1 uncultured Gammaproteobacteria bacterium
TTGTTTATGCGGCCTGACTGTTGTGCCAGTAAGCGCCTCATGACGCCCGGCGGTAAACCGAGTTTTGCCAATGGCACCCGCAATTCGACAGTGGTCGCGGTTTTGTTGACGTGTTGACCCCCGGGTCCAGAACCCAACACATAACGAAATTCGCAAACCTTAATTGGCAGGATGTAGCTGTGCATGATGAGTCGCGCTATTCGGCTTGGGCGTTATTTTGCGGCCGCCCGATCGAATACTCTGCGAAAGGTAAGTTTCTTGGCCTTTTTGTGTTTGATCGCTACTTCGACTAATAGGCGGCCGTCTTTGCGCATGGACCATTTCTTACTCACGCTGCGTTCGGAAGTTTTATACTTCTGCTGCAGGCGTTTTCGGCTCCATTTGCTGTCGCGGCCGCGATAGTGACCGGCGCGCAGGGTTTCCCGTTGTTCCTGTGGATCCAAATCGGGGTAGAAGAGTTCCACAAGGTTCTCGCGAGCGGAAATTGTCATTGTCTTACAGCGCAATACCTCCGGCTGTTTGGCGGTAAGCGGCGAGTGGCCGCTACGGGTACTGCCGCCACCGCCAGGTAATGGAATACCCATTACTGAAATTTGCGCGCGTCCAGCGGTCGGGATTTTTATCGTTTTTTCGTCCAGATCGTCGCGTAACAGCTCTGTCTCTGCCTGATTCAAGACCCAAGTGCCGACAAATTCAGGCGCCTGTTTGGCTCCGGCGCTGACGCTAATTGCGCAGAACAGCAAACCAATTAATGGGGCAGTTAATTTACGTTGGACAATGGCTAGGCAATGAAAAGTCATGGGCTAATTCTGTGCGCTTGCTGGTGGCGGTGCAATTGTTGAGGAAGTTGGTTTTTGTCGCAAACCTCCAGAACGTTCTACAATGTAGGGAAAACCTGGCGCCTGATAATTCATGGAAAAAGACGAATGAAAGAACTGACAAGAGAGGTGTTGATTGACCAGTTATTGGCATGGCAGGCCGAACAATTAGCGAGTGAAGCGATGTGGCTTTGGGCTCTAGAGCAGCGCGCTGAGCGCAAGCCCAGTGATAGTGCTGTGCGTGATGTCTTAGATATGCTTTGTGCGATTCCGGAAGATTTGTTGTTGCCCGAAGACGCTGAGGTCATGCTCGACGCTTTAAATAATCCGCTCGATCAAGCGGACCTTTCTTCGAATTTGCTATGGAATTATGCCGATATGATCGATCAGAACGGTAGGCGCCAAGCGCTTATCGAGGATCCGTTTTACGGTCCGTATTGCGGCAATTGACGCTAGCCGCTGTGTTTTCGTAATGAGTGACAAGCTAACAGAGCTCCTAGACCTGCTGGATCTAGAGCAGATTGATCAAGGCATTTTTCGTGCCCGCCACCCAGCCAGTCGAACCAAACGCTTGTTTGGCGGCCAGATTATGGCTCAAGCACTTATGGCAGCGTTGCGTACGGTCGAGTCAGAACGCTGTATTCATTCTTTGCATGGCTATTTTTTACGACCGGGAACGCCAAAAGTTGCAGCAATAATCCGTGTTGAGCGAACCCGCGATGGCGGGTCTTTTTCTACCCGGCGGGTATTGGTGACACAGAATGGCGAGATCATATTCAGCATGGATGCGTCGTTTCAGAGGCCACAGGAGGGTCTCAGCCACCAAACTCCGATGCCTGACTTACAGCCGCCGCCGGCGGAGAAAATACCTGCCGAATTGTTGGAGGGGGCGTTCATAACTTGGCGTCACGAATTCCGCAGGTTGCAATCGGAAACGCCCCAGCCTCCCGAGCAGTTTGTTTGGTTTAAAGTTACGGGTGAGGTGCCTGCCGATCCGGCACTGCACGCCTGCTTATTGGTCTACGAGTCGGATACCGCGCTGTTAGGTACCGCGAGACTTCCGCACCGTGGGCGCTTTCAGCGCGATCAAATGCAAGTGGCTAGCCTTGATCATGCCATGTGGTTTCATCGCCCATGTGAGATCAATCAATGGCTCTTATACGCAGTTGATTCGCCCAGCACCGGTGCCGCGCGCGGGTTTACCCGCGGCAGCATTTTCAGCTCAGACGGTACTTTAGTTGCGTCTACCGTGCAGGAAGGACTTATCAGGGTACCCGGATACGACCCCTGAGATCACAGCGCGTCGACCAGGTTGCGTAACTTATCGCATTGCGCAACCCGCTCTTTGGCATCTGCTCCAATGAAGCTGACGTTCAGTGCGTTGACGCCAGATTCTTGCAGTGCGTGTAGACGCTCCCGCACAAATCCCTCGTCACCGATGAGTGCGCTTTTTGCTAAATAGTCGTCGGGAATTGCCGCTGCGGCCTCATCTTTACGGCCGGCTAAATACAAATCCTGAATTTGCTTCGCCTCCGCGGCGTAGCCGCTCTGGGAGAAAATATCGTTATAGAAATTCTTAGAACGCGCGCCCATGCCGCCGATGTAAAGGGCCGCCCCGGCCCGTGCCCGCTCTCGATGATGCTCCATACCCGGCCCGATGGCGACGGAGCCGCCGGCAAAGACCTCCAATGGTGTGCGGGTGGGATCGCGCAGCGCGTTGCCTTTACTTAGGGCATCGCCCCAAACCGCCTGGGCTGCTTCGGGCGTATAAAAAGCAGGAAGCCAAGCATCTGCGAGTTCCGCTGTTGCAGCGACACTGGCTGGACCCAACGAGGCGATGGCGATCGGAATTTCATCGCGTACCGGATGATTGATAAGTTTCAACGGTTTACCCAAACCAGTGCCCTGGTCTTGGGGCAGCGGAATTTGATAGTGATCGCCCATGTGTTGAACCCGTTCGCGGCGCCAAACCTGACGGCAGATCTCGATCACTTCGCGAGTCCTTGCAACTGGTGCGGTATATGGGACGCCGTGGAATCCTTCTATAACCTGGGGCCCGGATGCTCCCAGCCCCAGCATTGCGCGTCCGTCGGAAAGATAGTCGATGCCTGCTGCTGTCATGGCGAGCAGGCTCGGTGTGCGGGTATAAATAGGCAGTATGCCAGAGGCGATGGTGACCCGTTCTGTTTCAGCAGCGATATAACCCATGGCGCTTGGCGCGTCGAATGAATAGGCCTCAGGTACCCAAACCACATCCAATCCCGCTTTTTCCAAGGCTTTAACTTCGGCGACGGCTTCTTTAAAGCCGCCGGCATAACTCAACAAAGTCGCAATGCGCATAATAATTCCCCTTATGATTGAATGCTGTGCGTGGATGCATGATCGCT
>CAJXAC010000117.1 GCA_913050035.1 uncultured Gammaproteobacteria bacterium
GTTATTTCAGCGTTATCGTTCATAATATATGTACTCTTAATGAGAATTAATTTGCACTGAGCGAGAGTAGTTTGACGCTCTTCAATAGATAGAAAAAGGATGCTCCTTGACTAACTCAGCTCAAACATTTTCCGGCCGCACAGCTTTAACGTTAGTGGTGGCCAACATCATTGGCACCGGCGTTTTTACCAGCTTGGGCTATCAATTACTTGATATTCGTTCCGCTCCTGTGATTTTGCTGCTGTGGACGTTAGGCGGCGTGATTGCGTTGTGTGGAGCGCTTTGTTACGCGGAGCTGGGTGCGGCGCTGCCTCGGTCTGGCGGTGAGTATAACTTCGTTGGTCGTATCTACCACCCGGCAGCCGGTTTTGTTTCTGGCTGGGTATCAATCACTGTTGGGTTTTCGGCGCCCACTGCAGCGGTAGCGATTGCTGCTGCGAAATATGCTCAGGCGGTCTGGCCGGGAATTTCTGAAACGGCATTTGCTTCGGTATTGGTGCTACTGACTGGAGCTATTCATCTTGGTAGTCGCCGCAGCAGTGCAGCCTTTCAACAAAGCATTACCGCCATAAAGGTGATCGCTATTTTGGCGCTGGTGGTGGCGGTATGGATAGCGATTCCAAATTGGCAACCGGTTCGTTGGGCGCCCGTAGTCGCTGACATCTCGCTGATTGGTACCGGTGGTTTTGCCATCGCGCTTATATTTGTTAACTACGCCTATACCGGCTGGAATGCCGCCACATACATCGGAGGAGAATTTAGCGATCCGGGTAAGCAGCTGCCGAAAGCGTTGATCACTGCAACAGCGATAGTGACAGTACTCTATCTCTTGTTGCATGTGATGTTCCTGTCCGCTGCACCAATGGATGCCATGGCGGGTCGGGTGGAAATCGGCTTTGTTGTTGCAGAGTATGCTTTTGGGGTCGATGCGGCGAAGATAATAGGTGCGATACTGGCGCTGCTTTTAGTTTCCACGATAAGTGCAATGCTGTTGGCTGGGCCACGAGCGCTCTATGTCATTGGTCGCGATTTCCCCGCGTTTAGCTGGCTCGGCAAAGAGAATCGCTACGCCGTGCCTGCGAACGCCGTGAGTTTGCAGATAGCGCTGACCTTGGTGTTGATCGTGACCTCGACCTTCGACTCGATCATTATCTTTTCTGGCGCGATTTTAACCTTTAACTCGCTTTTGACCGTGCTGGGCGTTTGGGTGTTACGGGTGCGTGAACCCGAGCTTAAGCGACCCTTCCGGGTGCCCTTGTACCCTTTGCCCTTGTTGGTATTTGGTGCGTTGGCGCTTTGGACCCTAGTACACTTGCTCGTCCAGCGTCCGTACGAGGGCATCGCGGCGGTGGCCCTCATTGCAGTGGGCCTGCTGGTTTATTTTCTCTCGCGAAAAAATGCATCCTCAGAATAGATTTATAAATACAACGGAGTGAACCATGACTGTATTGCTTGAGACTGTCGACAACGGTGTTGCAACCTTAACCATGAACCGACCCGAAGCGCGTAATGCCATGAGCGGCGATATGATTGCAGCGCTCCTTGAAGCCCTGCCTCGGTTAGGCGCAGATAACAGTGTGCGCTGTGTGGTGTTGACTGGAGCCGGTGGGGCTTTCTGCGCCGGCGGCGACGTAAAGGGGTTTGCAGCCAGCGGTAGCGGCAATGGTGCGCCGCCAACGTTAGAGCAGCGCGCCCTAGCTCTGCGGCCCGGGTTTGAGGTGGCGCGGATGCTGCACGAATTGCCTAAGCCAACTCTGGCGGCGATCCCGGGTGCCGCTGCCGGCGCCGGACTGTCACTGGCGTTGGCCTGTGATCTGCGAATTGCTGTAGACAGTGCCAAGATGACTACAGCTTTTGCCAAGGTTGGCCTCTCTGGTGATTACGGCATGTCGTACTTTCTGCCTCTGTTGGTTGGTCAGAGCAAGGCCCGAGAATTATTGTTCACAGCACCGGTTATTACAGGTGCCGAGGCGCTTGATCTTGGGTTGGTAAACCGGGTTGCCAGTAGTGATGAGTACGCAGCGGCTGTGCAGGCTTGTGCGGCAGAGTTAAGCCAGAGTGCAACAGTGGCGATTGGATACATGAAAAAAAATCTCAACAGCGCGGCGACCAGTACCTTGGGCGAATTGTTGGATAGAGAAGCTGCACATATGGCTCGGTGTTTTACCACTCAGGATCACAAGCTGGCTGTGCAGGCCTTTGTTGCCAAAGAGACGCCGGTATTCAGCGGAGAGTAGCCTTTGCAACTGAGTTATCGAGGCAGTGTTAATCGGTGGGAGTGTGACGAAAATGACCACCTCAATGTGCGTTTTTGCGAGGAAAAGCTTTGGCAAACTCTGGTCGGGGGTTTGTTAGAGCTCAACGCAATTACCGAATCAGAAGTTGATGATTTACCTGCTCGAATTACCTGCCAACATCTGCGTTTTCAGCAAGAGTCACGCATAGCCACACCGATTTCTGGGTTCGTGAGTTTGCTCTCAAGCGATGTATCGCCAGAATTTAATGTGCTGGCGCAACTTCGTCATAGCGTCAGGGGCGAACCGCTCTGCAGTGCCTTGGTTGCGATTAGCGGACTGGATTATGGCAAGGCTGCCGTTAATGAGGGCGAAATTGCTCATGGCCTGCCTCGGGGCATTCAGTCAGATTCGCCTTACCACGTCTTGAATTTGGCCGCTGCGCTAGAGAAAGGGTTTGTCGTAACCGGCCGCGGCGTGATTCAGCGTAATGAATGCACCAACAGCGGCTGCTTGTTGCCATACAACTACATGGCTCGAACATCAGATTCCATGCCTAACCTGTGGTCGCATCTAGCCGGTGATGAACGGGTCACTGATGCAGAGGGCGGCGCAGTGGTGGAGTTTCGGCGGCACTATCATCAACCATTGCGCGAACATCAGGCGTTGGTGGTGGTATCGGGATTGTTAGGTGCCCAAGGCAAAATCCAGCGCTTTGGACACTTGCTTTTTGATGCGCGCACCCAACAGTGTTACGCATCGGCCCAGGCGGTGGCCGTGCGCATGGATCTAAAAGCGCGCAAAGCCGTAGCATTATCGGACGCGGATTTAGCGAATTTGTTGCACAAGCAAGTGCAACCTCTGTAATTTTTTGGATACATCTATGTCGATCTATGAGCAGGGACTGGC
>CAJXAC010000118.1 GCA_913050035.1 uncultured Gammaproteobacteria bacterium
TACCGCCGGGCGTCATGAGGCGCTTACTGGCACAACAGTCAGGCCGCATAAACAAGGCGCGCGAGCTTGTCGTGCAAGCGAGTAGTCACCGCTCGCAACTGCAAAATAAAGAAGAGGCAGTGCGTCGAGTCGAAAAGCTCATCACGGCCGCCTACCAAGTGCCTAAGCAGCGACAAGCGACTAAACCGACTGCTGCCTCCAAACGTCGCCGCGTTGATAAAAAGAAACGGCGCAGCAGCGTTAAAACTCAAAGACAACGGCCCTCTATTGACAGTTAATGACCTCCATTGGGCTGCCTCACATCTAAATCATGTCCACACTCTGGTAAGAATACCGGCTATGCCTACGAACTCCCTATAGGTACACTCAGCCGCGAGGAAAACTAAAAATGGAGGGGGTTGTGTTGTACAAAACCAGATCATTATGGTTAGCGCGCATGAGCGTACTAGCTGTCTGCATATCGTTGTTAGTCGGCTGCGGCGCAGCTGAGGAAAAAAACTCAGAAAGCCCAGCAGCGGCCAGCACAGCAACGAGCAATGCTGCATCCGGCATTAATGGCGAGAGCATTAGTCGCGGCGCAGCCGACAACTGGCTATCCAATGGCCGCACTTACGATGAACAACGCCACAGCCCGCTGGACCAAATCAATTTGGAAACCGTCAACGACCTGAGCCTTGCTTGGTATTGGAATACCGGCACTAAGCGCGGTTTAGAATCCACGCCAATCGTCGTCGATGGTGTCATGTTCAACTCCGGGGCCTGGTCAATGGTTTGGGCCCACGATGCGAAAACCGGCGAATTGCTGTGGGAATTCGATCCACAGGTCGATCGCGAATGGGCACGTTATGCTTGCTGCGACGTAGTGAATCGGGGCGTGGCTGCGTGGAAGGGCAAGATCTACGTTGGCACCATCGATGGCCGTTTGATTGCCTTAGATGCAGCCACCGGGGAGCCTGTTTGGGACATCAATACCCTCTTACCGGACCGCCCATACACCATAACCGGGGCGCCACGTATCGTTAAAGACAAAGTTGTGATTGGTAACGGCGGTTCGGAATATGGGGTGCGCGGCTACGTCACAGCCTACAACACCGAAACCGGTGCCGAAGAATGGCGCTTTTATACCGTGCCTGGTAATCCCGCGGATGGCTTTGAATCCGACGCAATGCGCGAAGCCGCCAAAACATGGATTGGTGGTGAATGGTGGAAAGTCGGCGGCGGCGGCACCGCTTGGGATTCCATGGCATTCGACCCCGAGTTGAACCTGTTATATATCGGCACGGGCAACGGTGCGCCGTGGAACAGATACATCAGAAGCCCCGGCGGAGGGGACAATTTATATCTTTCCTCTATCGTCGCCTTGAACCCGGATACCGGTGAGTACGTCTGGCACTATCAAACCACGCCTGGCGATACTTGGGACTACACGGCGACCCAACACATGATCCTTGCTGATATCGAGATCAACGACGAACCTCGAAAAGTCATCATGCAAGCACCGAAAAATGGCTTCTTCTACGTACTAGATCGAACTAATGGTGACTTCATCTCCGCCGAGGCCTACGTGCCAATGAACTGGGCAACCCATGTTGATCCGGAAACCGGACGACCGGTAGAAAGCCCAGCGGGGAATTACGCGAACGACAGCAAGCGGGTAAAACCAGGTCCGCTGGGTGGGCACAATTGGCATCCGATGTCCTATCATCCGGAAACCGGCTTAGTGTACATACCCGCATTAGACTTGCGCTTTGACTATGCACAAGACAATGCATTCAAGCATTCCCCCAAAGACTGGAACCTCGGTACCGACTTTAAGGAAACCATCCCCACAGCGGACCCCGCAGAGCTGATTGACAATCTGCAGAGCATTCGCGGCTTCTTGGCTGCTTGGGATCCCGTGTCGCAAAAAGAAGTTTGGCGTGTTGAACACGCCACCACTTGGAACGGCGGCTTACTGTCAACCGCTGGCGGTTTGGTCTTTCAAGGCAGAGCCGACGGCCAATTTGCAGCCTATCGTGCAGACAGTGGCGAGTTGGTTTGGGAATCACCTGTTGATGTGGGCATCATCGCCGCGCCCGTGAGTTACGCCATTGACGGCGAACAATACATTTCGGTGGTTGCAGGGTGGGGGGGTGCCTATGCCCTTACTTCAGGTGCGCCGCGGCATAAAGGTAATGTACTTACCGAAGGCCGAATCCTGACCTTTAAGTTAGGCGGTGAAGCGCAACTTCCAGAGACACAAATCACCTATCTGAATGTGCCTGAACCACAAAAAATGGACTATACGGCGGAACAAAGAGCAGAGGGGGAGCTACTCTTCGCCCGCTACTGCGCAGTCTGCCACGGCCCTGGAGCGGGCACCGTAGGCCCGATTCCGAATCTTCTTTACTCCGGTGAAGATGTGCACGCAATCTGGGACGGCATCGTAGTAGGCGGCGCGCTGGCGCACAAAGGCATGCCTAAGTTTGATCACGCAATGGACGCTGCGGGGGCCCAGGCGGTTCGTGCCTATGTAATCGATACCGCAAAGAACACCATCGCTTTGTGTGAATCCGAGCTACGGGTTCAATATCCAGAACTGCTGAATCCCGCCTGCCAGATGTCAGTGGCGACCACTGCAGAGTCTGCTGGCCGCTAGCTAGCTAACCATAGGCCCCGCAAACCTCAAGGTTTGCGGAGCTTTCTATTTTACTAGGTGCTAGGTGCTAGGTGCTAGGTGCTAATTATTATGCCGCTCTGCCCAACAGCAGCAGCGCAGAATACTTTAACGCTTCAGTCAGCGATCGCCGCCTGTTCCTTAGATACAAATCATCCAGAACGCGTGACATTTTAACTCCCTTACCCGCATAGAGGTTCGCTTCGAACCTTAACCCCCCTCAACGCCATATCTTTTTTTACCTCCGCTATACTAAATTCTCCAAAATGAAAAACTGAAGCTGCCAACACCCCAGTAGCACCACCGTCTAAAACTCCTTGTGCAAAATGTTCCAAACGGCCAACCCCACCAGAGGCTATAATAGGAACAGAAACTTTAT
>CAJXAC010000119.1 GCA_913050035.1 uncultured Gammaproteobacteria bacterium
GCGTATCAGCTTAATATGGGCCATGGCCGACAACGGTGTAATTGGCCGGGACAACAGATTGCCCTGGCGGTTGCCGATCGATATGCAGCATTTTATGACCACGACCATGGGTAAGCCGGTAATTATGGGACGTAAGACCCTTGAGTCGATGAAGTCGCCACTGCCCGGACGCACTAATATTGTTCTTACCCGGGATCCTCTGTGGCAGCGCGATGGTGTGCAGGTGGCGGGTGATTTACCAGAAGCATTAGATCTGGCCGAACAGCAGGGCCTGATTGATGGTATCGATGAGACCATGATAATCGGTGGCGCAGAAATATATTCACTGGCTCTGCCCTTGGCAGAACGCCTTTACGTTACTCGGGTGCATGCGGAGCCTGCGGGGGACGTGTACTTTCCGCCCATTGATCTAGATGCATGGCGCCTGTTGTCTCAGCAACAACACCCCGCGGACGATCGTCATAGCGCGCCCTGCTCAATCGAGGTATATGAGCGCTAAAGTCGGGTTATGTGTTAACCCAATGTCTGGGCGAGACGTGCGACGCCTTGCGGCGCGGGCAAGCAATATGACGCATGAGGCAAAGCGCGACATCGTGGCACGGGTTGCTGCTGGCGCAGATGCAGTAGGAGCGACCGACCTCTATATCGCTCGCGAACCCTTTGCTATTGCGTCTAAGGCGCTGGAGTTCATGGATCTTAAGGCCCGGGTGCATGTCGTTGAATACCCGATCACTAATACCGCCCAAGATACCGAAGTGATGATTCAACGCTTTAAAGCTGAAGGCTGCGATACCGTAGTTTCTTTAGGTGGTGACGGTACCAATCGCGCCATCGTGCGTGCCTGCGCGGACCTCGACCTGATTCCTATTTCTACTGGAACCAATAATGTTTTTCCGATGCTCGTAGAGCCGACCATTGCAGGGATGGTCGCCGGACTCAATGCGCGCGGTGTCTTGGGGGCCACCGATCTTGATCTTAAGCAGTCCGCCAAAGTTCTGCATGTAGAAACACCACGCGCCACAGACATCGGGCTAATTGATGCGGTTTTATTGGCCGATGACAAAGTCGGTAATTTGCTGCCCTTCGATGCTCAGCGTCTGCGTCGCATGGTACTCACTCGGGCGGAGCCTAGTGCCATCGGCATGTCGCCCATTGGCGGCTATGTCGACCCTGTCTATGCCGCCGATGATTATGGTTTGCAGGTGGATATGGGGGTGGGCGGCGATCTTGTCCACGCGCCGCTGTCGCCTGGTTTGTTTCGTGCCATCCCGGTACTTGGTACCCAGCGAGTGGCCTTAGATCAGCGCGTGGAATTTGCTGGGCCTGGCGTTATTGCTCTGGACGGAGATCGTGATCACAACTTAGCCCCAGACGAGCGCGCTTGGGTCACTGTGCGGCGTGATGGTCCTCGGGTATTTGATACTAATGCCACCATGCGTTGGGCGGTCGCCAAAGGTATGATGTCGTCTGCCAAACTTAGGGCCGTAGTAGGCGACTGAAGCCGCACCGGTGCTTTGAGGCGCTCAAGGAAACCACTAAAAGAACTCACGTCATGATTGTAAAACCTCGCATCCGCGGCTTTATCTGTACAACAGCACATCCCACCGGCTGTGCCGCCCACGTGCAAGAACAAATTGACTATGTGGCAAGCCAAGCAGTTGGGAACGAAAAACCATTTAAGAATGTTCTGGTGTTGGGCTGTTCCGGCGGTTATGGCTTGGCTAGTCGGGTTGTTGCAGGTTTTGGCTATGGCGCCAATACCCTCGGCATCTCTTACGAAAAGGCGCCAACCGAGAATAAAACCGCCTCGGCTGGTTGGTATAACAATCTAGCGTACGAACGGGCCGCTTCCGAGGCTGGGGTGTATGCACGCACTCTAGATGGCGATGCATTCTCTGATGAAATGCGCGCACAAGCCGCCGATGTAATTCGTCAGGACCTGGGTCAAATTGACTTGGTGATTTACAGTCTGGCCTCGCCGGTGCGCCAACACCCACGTACTGGCGAACTGTATCGTTCTAGTATTAAGCCGCTGGGCGAGGTGCTGGACATTAAAACTGTGCACGTCGAAAAGGGCGAAGTCAGTGAAGTGTCACTGGAGCCGGCTACTGAGGAAGAAAGCGCCAATACCGTCGCTGTAATGGGCGGTGAAGATTGGGAGTTCTGGATGCATATGCTGAAAGAGCAAGATTTGTTGGCACCCAATGCCCAGAGCGTAGCGTTTACTTATATCGGCAGTGAGTTGACTTGGCCGATCTATTGGGAAGGCACTCTGGGGCTGGCTAAAGCAGATCTAGATCGTGCGAGCCAGGCGATAAATTCCCAATTGGCAGATATCGGCGGCAACGCCCGCGTTGCGGTACTTAAGGCGATTGTTAGTCAGGCCAGTTCAGCTATCCCGGTGGTGCCGCTTTACGTGGCACTATTGTTTAAGGTGATGAAAGAGCAGGGCTTGCATGAAGACTGCATCAGTCATATTTACCGACTGTTCAGCACCCAACTGGTGCCCGGTGCCCAACAGCGTTTGGATGACCAAGGCCGGATTCGGGTAGACGATCAAGAATTGTCCGAGCCGGTGCAGCAGACGGTGCGGCAACGCTGGCCTGAGGTAACCACCGACAACCTAGAGCAATTGGGTGATCTCGCGGGCTTTCGTGAGGACTTTTTGCGCATTTTTGGTTTTGGGATTGCCGGCGTGGACTACGCAGCTGAGGTAGACCCGCAGCAGATCGCCTAGGTCGTTTGGCAACTAAATCGACGTTTGAGAACAAGGAAAACAGCACATGGAAAAGGTGTTCCTGCAAGCCTGTCGCGGCGAACAGCCGGCGCATACGCCGATATGGCTAAATCGCCAGGCCGGGCGCTATATGCCCGAATATCACCAAGTGAAAGGCGACTTGCCGAGCTTGGATTTTTTTAAAAACCCAGAAAAAGCCGCCCAAGCGACGTTAGACGCTCAGCGTATTCTCGGTGTTGACGCTGCGATTATGTTCGCTGATCTGCTGCCTATTCTTGAGCCTATGGGGTTGC
>CAJXAC010000120.1 GCA_913050035.1 uncultured Gammaproteobacteria bacterium
CGGTTGAGTTCAGAAATTTTACTGACCCCCATTAGCCGCATGTTGCGCTCAATTTCTGTGCGCATGATCTCTAAGGCGCGTTCGACGCCCGCCTGTCCAGCGGCAGCCAGGGCATAGAGGTAGAATCTGCCTCCGCCCACCGCCTTTGCGCCAGCTGCCAAGGCTTTAAGAACATGGCTGCCACGCTGCACCCCGCTGTCCATGATCACGTCTATATCGTCGCCAACTGCATCGACAATTTCTTGTAACTGGTCAAAGGGAGAGCGGCTGCCCTCTAATTGGCGGCCTCCATGGTTGGATATCACGATGCCGGTGGCGCCGACTTCTTTGGCTTTTATCGCATCTTCCTGGCTCATTACGCCCTTTAAACAGAACTCGCCGTCCCACAGCTCTATCATCTCAGTGACGTCGTCCCAGGTCATGGTTGGATCGAGCATTTCGGTAAAATATCGGCCAACGGATACAGCGCCCCCTGACATATCCACATAGTCATCCAGTTGTGGAAGCGAGAATTTCTCGTGCATCAGGTAGTTAAAAGCCCATCTTGGCTTAATTGCAAAATTCACTAGACCTGTAAGATTGAGTCGAAAGGGGATCGAAAATCCTGTGCGTAAGTCCCGTTCGCGATTGCCTCCCGTAATGGTGTCGACGGTGAGCATCAAAACGTCGATACCTGCCGCCTTGGCGTTTTCCAACATGGCGCGATTAAGGCCGCGGTCCTTATGAAAGTAAAATTGGTAGCACTGAGGCCCCGGGTATTGCTGGCGGATTTGCTGAAGACTGGCGGTGCCCAGTGACGAAACGCCAAACATGGTTCCGTATTTGTGGGCTGCCGCAGCGACCGCATGCTCGCCCTCGTGATGAAAGACACGCTGCAGTGCGGTGGGAGAGCAATAAATAGGCAGGTCGAGGCTTTGCCCCATTATGCTCACTTGCATGTCTACTGACTCGGTACCCCGAAGAACATTGGGCACCAGATCACAGTCATCAAAACTTGCAGTGTTGCGAGCATAGGTTCTTTCGTCCTCTGCCGCGCCGTCAATATAATTGAATATCGGGCTTGGGAGCCGCTGCTTTGCGAGTAGCCGAAAGTCGTGAAAATTGTGGCAGTTGACCAGGCGCATCCTTTCCTTCCATTGCTATAGGGGTTGATGGTTGTCTGTGGGCTCATATCTGGCCGCAGCTGACAGTCATAATACAGATCTTCAACCGAGATGCTGTCGTAAAATCGTGCCTTACAACGGTACGTGCAAAAGGTCGTGATGATTGTCTAGCTTTGACCATAGTTGCGCACGACATGGTGCTGGCGTCCGCAAGGATTCTCAAATAGTCTTGACTCACTACGGGGGGAGTAGCTAGTGATGCAAGATAACTCGGGTGCGTCGGCACGGGATTACGGCTTTTTGATGTTCCTAACGTTGCTCAACGTTATGAATTTTGTTGATCGGCAATTACTGGCGAGTTTTGCCAATTGGATCGTGCCAGATTTGGGTTTAACCAATACTGAGTTTGGTCTCCTAACCGGTTTGATCTTTATTATCTTCTATTCGGTGGCCGGTCTGTTCATGGGCATGCTTGCGGATAAGGTTAATCGTACTCGGCTCATTGCCGGAGGCTTGGCATTGTGGAGCGCGTTAACTGCACTGTCCGGAGCGGCAAAGGGTTTTGTCAGCCTCGCAATTCCACGACTTTTTATTGGTGTTGGTGAGTCCATCATGACGCCGACCTCGATGTCGCTGTTAGCCGATCGATTCCCCTCGAGTCGATTGGGTTTTGCCTCTGGGGTCTATTATATGGGCGTACCGGTTGGCGTGGCTGCCAGTCTCATTATTGTTGCCTATCTGGAGCCCATTCTTGGCTGGCGTGGCTGCTTCTACGCATTAGGTGGCGCTGGCGTGTTGCTAGCCATCGTGATGTTGTTCATCAAAGAAACACCGCGCAAACACGAGGTCGAAGCGGCGGAGCCGGCCGAGAAGCCCACCGTGCGCGAGATTGTGCAAATCTTGCTGGGCGCGCTAAAAAGCTCTCCTGCATTAACCATGACCATTGGCGGCGGTGTTGCCTTTCATTTCATTCTGGGCGCTGCGACCTTTGAACAGTTATGGTTTGTCGAAGAACGTGGCTTCGACCGAACCGAAATTGCTGAGCTAACTGGCTGGATCGCGTTGGCGGGCGGTATTCTGGGTAACTTATTTGGTGGTGTAGGGGGCGATGCCTTCTTGCGCAAAACCGGTATGGGGCGGCCAATGTTTCTATTTTGGATTATGTTGATATTGACCCCCCTCACCATAATCTATCGGTTTGTGGATCCGTCCTCGCTGATGTTTGTGCTTGGAATTTTCCTCGGTTACTTTCAGCTCGGGTGTTTCTACGGCCCTACTTTTTCTACCGTGCAGGAGCTTGTGCCACCGCAAATTCGCGGCACACTGGTTGCGTTTTATATTTTGTCGCTGAATCTTGTGGGCTTGGGTATTGGTGTTACCGGAGCCGGCTATGCAATTGATTGGATGATGGCACAGGAGGGCATCTCTGAACCTTATACAGTAACGCTGGTGGTGTTCTCGATTATATCCGCGCTGGCGATACCGCTGTTTTACTTGGCCGGTC